>NZ_CP159834.1:1977500-2245000 GCF_047730165.1 Patiriisocius sp. Uisw_047 | reverse complement strand
CGAGCTGACGACAACCATGCAGCACCTTGTAATCTGTCCGAAGAAAAGAGTATTTCTACTCCTGTCAGACTACATTTAAGCCCTGGTAAGGTTCCTCGCGTATCATCGAATTAAACCACATGCTCCACCGCTTGTGCGGGCCCCCGTCAATTCCTTTGAGTTTCATTCTTGCGAACGTACTCCCCAGGTGGGATACTTATCACTTTCGCTTAGCCACTCAATCCGAAGATCGAACAGCTAGTATCCATCGTTTACGGCGTGGACTACCAGGGTATCTAATCCTGTTCGCTCCCCACGCTTTCGTCCCTCAGCGTCAATACGTTGTTAGTGATCTGCCTTCGCAATCGGTATTCTAAGTAATATCTATGCATTTCACCGCTACACTACTTATTCTAACCACTTCACAACGATTCAAGACAACCAGTTTCAATGGCAATTCTACAGTTGAGCTGCAGACTTTCACCACTGACTTAGCTGCCCGCCTACGGACCCTTTAAACCCAATGATTCCGGATAACGCTCGGACCCTCCGTATTACCGCGGCTGCTGGCACGGAGTTAGCCGGTCCTTATTCTTACAGTACCGTCAAGCTGCTACACGTAGCAGTGTTTCTTCCTGTATAAAAGCAGTTTACAACCCATAGGGCCGTCATCCTGCACGCGGCATGGCTGGATCAGAGTCTCCTCCATTGTCCAATATTCCTCACTGCTGCCTCCCGTAGGAGTCTGGTCCGTGTCTCAGTACCAGTGTGGGGGATCCCCCTCTCAGGGCCCCTACCTATCGTAGTCTTGGTAAGCCGTTACCTCACCAACAAACTAATAGGACGCATACTCATCTTGTACCGTAACCTTTAAAATTCCTGTGATGCCACAAAAACTTACTATGGGGTATTAATCTTCGTTTCCAAAGGCTATCCCCCAGTACAAGGTAGATTGTATACGCGTTACGCACCCGTGCGCCGGTCGTCAGCAAGTAGCAAGCTACCTCTGTTACCCCTCGACTTGCATGTGTTAAGCCTGCCGCTAGCGTTCATCCTGAGCCAGGATCAAACTCTTCATCGTTAAATCTTAAATATATTTATACAACTTATCGAGCTCTCTCAAATTAATTCTCAGGTGTTATTCTTAGTTTAGTTATTCAATACAGTTACTGCAAGTTTCCAAGTAGTAACCATACGCTGTCAATTTCAATATGTCAATGAACTCCCCAATAAAGGGATTAAAATCTTTGTACCTATATTATAGGTTAAAATCTCTTTGTAGATGCGAAGGAGTCGAACCCTCTTCTGTATTCCAAATCACCTTTTTTAATGAACTAATTCTCTAAGCGGCTGCAAATATAATACTGTTTTGCAAACTAACAACCCCTTTGTGAAAATATTTCAATTAATTTTAAAAGAACTTTTCTGCTTCGTTTACAACAAACTACGTTGCTTTCCTAAGCGGCTGCAAATATACTACCTTCCTAATGTTACGACCAAACTATTAATCAAGTTTTTTGCATAAAAACACATATTTATTCATAACCTCCTGCACACCTTCAAATTACAAAATAATTATTTTTGGGTTAGCGATTGATGCGGCATCCTTTTTTGCCATTTAAGCAAAAAAGATACAGCGGAAAGCGCGGTCATTGTGCCATAAAAGGCATAATGAAACACCAAAACCTTAAAAACAAGTGGGAAAATAACAAGCCTAAATTTAAGAGCGAACATCTAAAGTACTGCTTTCTAAAGGACTACACAAGTGTTGTGATACTAATTATTTTTCGGTCTTTTTATTCCAATGAGTTGTAAGGTCAAAATAGTCTAATGGGAAGGCTGGTTTTTGACGATCAAGACGATTACTTTGGAAACTTCGCTCTAGGATATCTTCTATTAAATAGTCTTCTTTCACTTCAAAAGGCAAGTATTCTTGCTTGATGGATATGTCAAATATATTTGCCGTGGTGTTATACCAGAACGCGCGCCACCCTGTACGGAGGTCCTTAACCAGATCATACGCGGTAATACCTGTTTGTCTATGGATAAGCTTTACTAGTATCTGCCCCTCTGTTCGGGTAAACTTCTTGAGTTTTTCTGAGAACTCTCCTTCTATATATTTCTGGATACGCCTTGTGTAGGTTTTTCTGTCACGCTTATTTTCTATTTGCTCGAGTCTGGTATGCATCGTATTCAATCTTTCTGTAGCTAGTTTTGCATAAGGGTACACCTTACGTGTTTTACGACGTAGTATCAAATAACGACGACGGTCTTGCTTGTTATTAAACTCCAGTTTATTAAGCAATACCACTTCTTCTAAATCAATAAACTCTCGCGGAATAGAATCTCCCTCTATCATATAATAAAAGGTCTCCGTGCTATCTAATTTCTTCTCAACGTATTTCTTGTCTTTCTGTGCCGAAATATGAAGGGTTGATAAAAAGAGCGCACTATATAGTAGGTATGTTAGGATATGTTTCAATTTCTGTTTTATATAATGATAGGATATACTTCTAAAATCGTTCCAAAATTAAATAAATTGTATGATGCAGACTTCTTATAAATCCCTAATTTTGGTCAAAACATAAAATAAGCTCAAATGGCCAAAACTATATTAAATAAAAAATCGCTCGCTTTTCTAGAGAAATATCTTAACAATGCGGCACCTACAGGATACGAATGGGAGGGACAAAAAATATGGATGGAATACCTTACACCCTATGTAGATGAGTTTATTACGGACACCTATGGTACTGCAGTGGGAGTTATTAATCCTAAAGCGAAATATAAGGTAGTTATAGAAGGTCACGCAGACGAAATCTCTTGGTATGTAAACTATATAAGTGATAACGGGCTTATCTACGTCATACGCAATGGTGGTAGTGATCATCAGATTGCTCCTTCTAAGATTGTGAATATACATACTAAGAAAGGGATTGTAAAAGGAGTTTTTGGTTGGCCCGCAATCCATACCCGTAACAAATCTAAAGAAGAGGCACCAAAGCCTGAAAATATTTTTATTGATATAGGGGCAAAAGATAGTGATGAAGTTGGAAAAATGGGCGTTCATGTAGGTTGTGTTATCACCTATCCAGATGAGTTTCATGTACTAAATGGCGACAAGTTTGTATGCCGTGCTTTAGACAATCGTATGGGAGGCTTTATGATTGCCGAGGTTGCTCGACTTTTAAAAGAGAATAAAAAGACATTACCTTTTGGGCTTTATATTACAAACTCTGTGCAAGAAGAAATTGGATTACGCGGAGCTCAGATGATTGCAGAACGTATTAAGCCTAATGTGGCGATTGTTACAGATGTGACACATGATACGACGACCCCAATGATTGACATGAAAAAACAAGGGAATGTAGAAATAGGCGCTGGACCAGTTGTGGCATTTGCTCCTGCTGTGCAACAAAAATTACGTGACCTAATAACGGACACCGCAGATGCTAAGAAGATTCCTTTTCAGCGTGCTGCTTTATCTCGTGCAACTGGAACAGATACAGATGCTTTTGCCTACAGTGGTAGTGGTGTTGCTTCTGCCCTGATCTCTTTACCTTTACGCTATATGCATACTACCGTTGAAATGGTACACCGTGATGATGTGGAGAACGTAATTAAACTTATTTATGAAACATTACTTAAAATGAAAGACGGAGATACTTTTAGTTATTTTGACTAATTCAAAGACGAACTTGGCTTTCGCCGAAATCTTAAACCTTCAAAAGACGTACGTTTTTTGAAGGTTTTATTTGTTAATTGTGTAATTGAACTGATAATTTAAAAGGATAGTCGAAAACTTCATTGATTAATTGGCTCATAACTTATTCTTAATTCCCACTTAATTATATTATTTTTAAATAAAATTAAAATTATGAAAAATTTATTATTATTTAGTCTTCTAACAGTGCTTGCTATTTCCTGTAGTACAGAAGAAAATTCAGATACAAATCAAAATTCATCAGACTTATCCGTACTTGTAAACACAAATGTTTATGGCACATATACTGGTATATTTTCAACATTAGACTCTGAGTTTAGAGGGGTTATCGATGTTGTTATACCTGTAAATGGTTCTGACCTGTTTAAATATAAGGCTCCAACTGCAATATTGACCTTAGAAAATGGAAAAACAATAAAGGCTACTTCATTTCAAGAAGCCGTGAGTGGTCAAGCAATTTCAAATATGGTGTTTGAAAATACTGAATTGTCTTTATTATATTCAGTAGATGCCAATGGTTCAAATTCCAAAATTTCCAATGTAGTGTTCAACAATGTTGCTTCTGATATAAGGATAGCAAAAAATATAATTGGTAAGACTCCTGTAAATCCTTTAACAGGAACTTTTTCTTGTAGTGACTGTAAAGGCCATCCTAATTTAACTGATAACGCTGAATACACCTTTAGTCTTATGTTTATTACAGGTGATGATGGAAACAAGACGGATGTTGTTTCACAAATAATGATACCCGGCGCAGTAAACAGTCCTTTTGGGTCTAATGACAATACCCAAGGCCCTGTAGCTACAGGTACCAGTAGAATGTTGTCTACCGTAAGTGGTGCAGAAATTGACATTAATTTAAACTGGAGTGCTTCTTATTTAAAAAGCAACTCTGAAAGCTGTAATGCAGCCATAGGCACTTGGTCATTAAATAGTACCACCGTAGGTGAGATTATAGAAGGTGTTTTTTCAAGCACAAACGCAGACGACTGTAAAGAAGTTTTTATAAATGCAAACTTTAATACTTTTGCAGGTGCTGGCTTTAGCCCAACCCCAGCTCCTGGACAAATAGATTCAAATTTAATTATTTTTACCGGATTTAGCGATGGAGATATGAATTACGGAGACACTAAAACAACGGGAGATTATAATAGAGGTATTGCTAATGCGGGGGTTACAACTGGCGGTATTTATGCAGGAGTTGTAACTCCAGGAGACCGTTGTTTATTAATTCAACCAGGAGGTAGCGACTTTACACCGGGGAGTATAACGGTTAGAGCTCTAAACGAAGGTGGTTTAGACTTTACAAATGTGCAAGTACAAGCAGATGTAGTAATGAGAAATGACCAAACAAGGTCTACTTCTATTTCTCTAGAATATTCTACAGATAATATAACCTTCACTCCAATTCCTGGCGTGTCTGCGATTAATACACCATTAGCAGCAACTGGAAGTGATATTGTGATAATAACGGCTTTTGATAGAGTAATTCCTGTAAGCCTAGCAGATAATGATTTTATATACCTTCGAGTCTTAAGTGACGACAATGGTGGCTCAGGTAGTAGAGATGAAATAGGAATTGATAACCTTAAAATCTTCGCATACTAATAAAATTTAATTTCCATTTCTTTAAAAGGCTGCCAATCGGTAGCCTTTTTTCTATATTTGACTCTTTCAAAATAGCCTGTGCTTTTTAATTCATTCGATTTTGGTGTTTTTTTAATTATCGTCTACTTGCTTTATTGGGCTATAGGCGTGAATAAGCGTGTATTCCAAAACGTATTACTTCTTGCGGCAAGCTATTTCTTTTACGGCCTATGGGACTGGCGTTTTCTAATCTTGATTATTGTGAGCTCTCTCATAGATTTCTATGCTGGAAAGGCGATCACTAATTCATCTAAAAAGGGCGCTAAGAAGTTGTATCTCTGGATTAGTATTCTTTGGAATCTTGGAGTACTCTTTACCTTTAAGTATTTTAATTTCTTTATACAAAACTTTACAGACCTTTTTGGACTGGACGTCCCAGAAACCGGCTATCACTTTATCAATGTGATCATACCAGTTGGACTCAGTTTTTACACCTTCCAGACAATGAGCTACACCATAGACGTTTATCGGGAGCGGTCTAAGGCAACAAATAATTTACTGGAGTTTTTATGCTTTGTGAGCTTCTTCCCTCAACTAGTAGCGGGACCCATAGAGAGAGCAAGATCATTATTGTGCCAATTTGAAAAAAAACGAATCTTTAATTTTCAAAACACTAAAGAAGGATTAAGACAAATTCTATGGGGACTCTTTAAAAAAATAGTAGTTGCAGATAATGTGGCGGTCGTTGTAAACACCTATTTTGATGCACCCCAAGATTATGGAAGTCTCACCATGTTGTACGCCTCTACCCTATTTTTCTTTCAGATCTACTGCGATTTTTCTGGGTATAGCGACGTGGCGATTGGTACGGCAAAGCTATTTGGCTTTAACTTAAGTAAGAACTTTAATATTCCATACTTAGCAAAAACTGTTTCAGACTATTGGCAACGCTGGCACATCACGCTCACAAGATGGTTTACAGATTATGTGTACGGCCCTATAGTAAAGAACACGAACCGGAGTTACACCATGAAAACCGTGGCCTTGTTTATCACAATGATGCTCATTGGTTTATGGCACGGTGCAAACTGGACGTTTGTACTATTCGGTTTAATACAGGCAGTATTCATAGCGATGGAGCGAATTCAGTGGAAGAGAAACGGTAAAACATTCACGCTGGCAAAGGGGTTAAACAAAGCGCCATTTATAGTAAACTTTATCTATACGAGTGCTATTATCATTGGCTCTGGTATCTTTTTTAGATCTAGAGACTTAGACCACGCCTTGCTTGTATATGAACGAATTTTTAGCTTTTCGGCCAGTCCAGAATTTTCGTTAGTTATTGGTTATAAAGTGTGTATAGTGCTTATTTTAATGGCTACGGAAATAGTAACAAGATTTAAAAATTACCCATTATTCGAATTTGAAAAACACATAAATAGACCCATACGCTGGGGTATATATTACGTGTTCATATTCATTATATTTAGATATGCAGGACCGACAGAACAATTCATCTATTTTCAGTTTTAGCAAAGAGCAGGTGTCTTTGATAAAGCAGATCACGGTATTTTTTATACCCGTGGTGCTTTGCTATGCAGTATTAGAATGGAGCGTTATTATCATCCCTATGAGTTATGATAAGGTTCAACAACAGATTACTACAAAACCAGATGCTATTAAAGTAATGGTTCTTGGATCATCACAAATGCAAGCGGCAGTAAATCCTGCATTTCTTGACAAGGTCACGGTAAATTACGGGTCTAAATCTCAACACCATAAAGAGGATAATCATATTATGGAGCAGAGTATGGTTCGTTTTCCTAATCTAGAAACTATTGTCTTTGAGCTATCTTATGCGCATTTAGAAATACCGCACAATGGCAAGGATTTTTGGAAGAACACTATTTATTTAAAGTATTACAATGTGAATGCCTTTGAGCGCAACACCTATTTTAAAGATAAATTAGTCTTCCTTTCAAGCCCATCAATGTATGCGAAAAAATTTACACAGTACTACCTAAATGATGACGACCAAGAAGAATACAATCAATACGGCTATCACACCAACAACTTTAAGGGAGCCTTCAGTGATCTAGATTATAACGATGAGAAAATTACCTTGAGAAAATTTAGAATTAGAGATAGAGAGAGCCTTGCGAATTTTGCAATCAACACTCCTTTTTTCTATGACATGATTCGCACAGCAATTGCAAATAAAAAGAAGGTCATTATTAGCTGCATACCTACCTACAAAACATATTTAAACAAACGAAATCCTGCCATATTGAAAAGAAGAGATTCTATCTTGGAGGACATTCGTTTAAAGTTTCCGGAAGTGCGATTTTTTAACTTAGAGTTGGACACCATTACGTTTAGAGCACGTGACTACTTAAATGAAAATCACCTGAACCCAGATGGAGCAGAAAAATTTACTAAAAAACTTAACCAGGTTTTAAATGATTAATATTTCAGAAAAAAGGAAAAAAGGTCTACTTGTTCTAGTCCTATTATTTAATGCAATGTGGAGTTTTGGACAAGAGCAATACAGCAATTTTGTGACTGCAGAATATACCATTGGTAAGACTTCCATTACAAATACTGGATTCCCAGATGTAGGCCTACATCAAGCTTGGTTTTTTAATTTTGGGTCATTTCAGAACACCAACAAAAATGAATGGGCACATAGATTGAACCAACCTAAAACCGGAGTGAGCTTTGCCTTTGCAAGATATGGACAGGATGATATTCTTGGGTACTCTGTTTCTGTAATGCCTAATATTGAGTTGGGTATTGGCAGTAGTGACTTTGGGATACATCTGGCTTTTGGAGCGGCATACTTTAATAAGCGATTTGATCTAGATGAAAACTTGTTTAATGAAAAAATAGCGACGCATTTAAACTACTCGTATCGAGCAATGCTATACTATAACCTGAGCCCTGAATCGAAAACCAATTGGCGCTTAGGAGTTGGGTACTATCATCAATCTAATGGACATACGCGCTTTCCAAATCAAGGACTCAACTCGTTTACGGCTTCAATAAGTGCGGCATTAGGGGTTACACCAGAACGTCAAGAAGGAAAGTTCGTCGATAAAAAAGAGTTTGCAAACACTAAAAACTTTTTTGTTTCTGCGCGAAGAGGTATTGGAGTGAATGCCTTTACAGAAGTTCAAAATGACAAACGTCCAGTTCAGATCACATCTGTATCTGCAGGGTTAATCGTTAATAAAACCTTCAAGTTTGGAATCGGGGTTTTTCATAAATTTTATAGACATTATTATGATTATATTAATTTAGGTGAAGATTTACTTCCAGACTATCCTCAACTAGCGGACCAACCCTATATCAACGCTTCTGCCATAGGCGTTTCTGCCATAGGAGAATTTCAATTGAATCACATAGGGATGGAAATTGAACTTGGTTTCAATATAAGCAAACCGTTTTTTGAGATAGACTATATTATTAATTCTGGGTATTCCTTTACAGAATCCTATCCAGGCGTAGGCCCTGTTACGTTTAGAATCCTTGGCGAGATAGATAGTTTTTATTATTTAAAACGTCTCATATCTACGCGCATGGGTCTTAAATATTATCTGGTAGGAACGGAACAAAACCCAACCCATAACATCTATTTTGGTGCGCACATTAATGCAAATCTAGGGCAGGCAGATTTTAGTGAAGTGAGTTTGGGATATGTTTATTCTATTCCGCTTAAATTAAATAGACAAGGTCTGTAAATCTTTAAATTATCATGCATCTTTGCTAAAAGAATAAGAATTAAATATGAGAACTGAAACAAATAATAAAAACTGGAACGCAGTAAAAACAAACGACTCCTGGGCAATTTTTAAAATCATGGGTGAGTTTGTGAATGGATATGAAAAGATGAGCAAAATAGGACCTTGTGTTTCTATTTTTGGATCTGCGCGTACGAAACCAGATCATAAATATTATAAGCTTGCAGAAAACATTGCTAAAAAAATTACAGAACACGGCTATGGAGTAATCACTGGTGGAGGACCAGGAATTATGGAAGCTGGAAACAAAGGGGCACATCTTGCAGGAGGTACTTCTGTTGGACTCAACATCACACTCCCTTTTGAACAACACGATAATCCATACATAGATGGAGACAAAAGTATCGACTTTGATTACTTTTTTGTTCGTAAAGTAATGTTTGTTAAATACTCACAAGGCTTTGTCGTAATGCCAGGAGGAATGGGAACACTCGACGAGTTTTTTGAAGCCTTCACTCTTATTCAAACGCATAAAATAGATAAGTTTCCTATAATTCTTGTGAGTACAGATTTCTGGTCTGGTCTTATAGAATGGATTAAAAAAACGGTCTTAGAAGAAAACAATAATGTAAGTCCTGGCGATCTCGATCTTATTCATCTGGTAGACACAGAAGACGAAGTACTAGCAATATTGGACGACTTCTATAATAAATTTGATCATAGTCCTAATTTCTAAACTAATGCACACCTCACATTCTATAAAACATTCTTTAATCACAGCGGTATTATGCTTTGTATCTGCCACATTATTTGGTCAAGAAACAATCGACACCATGTTTTATAACTTACTAGAATACCCATCTGCATCGCCAGCGAACAGAAGACAGATTTTACAAAACATTCTAGTAGATTATAGCCCAGATATTTTTATGGTCTGTGAGTTAGAATCAAATGAAGGCAGTAATGATATTCTAGATTTTTCTTTAAACGGAAATGTAAATTCATACAGTGCTGCTCCTTTTGTAATCAATCAGTCTGGGGATGGCGAGTTACAACAAAATCTCTTTTATAGGTCTTCTAGGTTTTCCTTGATCGAACAAAACATAATCACCACAACCGTAAGAGATATTAATCATTACGTATTGCGTTTACTTACTGAAGAGGCAGATACAAACCCTATTGAACTGCACATATTTGTTGCTCATTTAAAATCGAGCGACGGTGGTGCTAACGAGGCAATCAGGTTTGAGATGATTACAGAATTTGTAGACTTTCTTGATACGTTACCAGCAGACAGTAAGGTGTTATTTGCAGGGGATTTTAATATGTATGATGCAGATGAAGATGGCTATATAGAACTCTTAGATGCTACGAACAGTATCGTTTTAAAAGACCCAATAGATACACCAGGCGCTTGGAATAATAACGAAGATTTTACAGCGATTCACACACAAAGTACTCGTGTGAGTTCTGGAGGTTTTGGCGCAGGTGCTGGAGGTGGTCTTGATGATCGCTTTGATTTTATTTTGCTTTCAGAAACATGTTGAGCACGCCTAGTTTACAATATGTGGATGACACTTATAAATCCTACGGGAACAACGGGAACTGTTACAACTTAGATATAAATGACCCATCCTGCACAGGAATTTATTCTCAGACTACTCGAAGTAGATTGTATAACACAAGCGACCACTTACCGGTAGTATTAACACTACAAACAGATCAAACATTTATATTAGGCAATGAGCAATTTGAAGTTCTAGATGCGTGGACTTTAGAGAGTACCCTGGTTTCAAATGAGATTACATTTTCTTTCACTTCGGAAATTTTAGAAAATCACACCATTGTAATATCTAACATCCTTGGACAACGTGTCTCTGAGAAAAAAATAACAACAAATATGACTCAAAATATTGACGTTTCGGCATTCCCCTCAGGACTCTATTTTATTAACGCTAAGAACACCAACCTCCCTAGGTTACAATTCTTAAAGCGATAGATGGTTAGATTACTTACTCGTTTTTTGTTTCTACTTTTTTTGCTGCCGATATGCGCGCAGCAAAAGATGGACATTCGTGCATCGCTGGATGTCGCTACCCAAGAAATCACGATCGAGCAAGAAGTGTTTTTCATAAACACATCAACCCAAATATTGTCAGAACTTTATTTTAACGACTGGGCAAATAGCTTTAGTAGTAAAACTACACCATTAGCCATGCGCTTTGCGGAAGACTACGAGCGGTTATTTCATTTTGAAAAAAACGAAGACAGAGGGAAAACAACGATAAAAGCAATCACCTCAAAAAACGAGAATGCACTGTCTTGGTCTCGAGGTACTGCGGCAGATATTCTAAAGGTAATACTAGAAAAACCATTGGGAGCTGGAGAAGAAGTGCAGCTTACCCTATCTTACACTATAAAAGTACCACAAGATAAGTTTACGAAATTTGGCGTTTCTCGTTCTGGCAAATATCATTTACGTTATTGGTATCTATCGCCAGCAGTATTCGCTAACGGAGCTTGGCAAGCCTACAGCAATAAAGACTTAGGAGATCAATATACTGCACCCACAGACGTTCGTATTGAGTTTAGCTACCCAGCGGTTTATAGCTTATTTTCAGATTTAAAGAAAGAAGAGGAGCAGGTGTCTTTTGGGATTAAAACAACAATACTATCCGGTGATAATCGTGTAAAACTAAATATCCATCTTGATCAAGATAACAATGCTTTTAACAGTTATGAGACAGACAAGGTAACGGTAATCACGAGTATACCAGAAGCAAAGCTAGCCCCAGAAAATAGAACTATATTTATAGATAGAATAGTACATTTTATCGATAATAAATTAGGAGTATATCCTCAAGAAGCTGTGCTTATTTCAAATCAAGAATATAAACGAAAACCAGTCTATGGCTTTAATCAACTGCCAGACTTTATTAGCCCCTTCCCTAACGGTTTTGAATTTGACTTAGAGCACTTTAAGGCGATCACTAGCGCCTACCTTGAAAACACATTATTAGTGCATCCTAGAGACGAATACTGGTTAAAAGATGCCATCCATATTTATCTCTTAAAAGAATATGTGGACACCTACTACCCTAAACAAAAAATTATTGGAGACCTAAGCAATATCTGGGCCATAAGGTGGTCACACCTTTCTGACCTTGAGTTTAATGATCAATATCCTTTGCTGTATCAAAACATGGCTCGCAACAATATACATCAATCGCTTTCTTCTCCACTCGATTCGCTCGTGAAGTTTAACAAGAACATTGCTCAAGGTTACTATGGTGCAGAAGGACTCAGCTATCTCGCAGACTATATGGGCAAGGATACGTTAGAGAACGTCATTAAAGAATATTATACTTCAGAAACCTTAAAACTTTCTAGTGCAAGCACATTTAAAGAAAAAGTAAGCGCGGCGACAGATGTGCCTACAGATTGGTTTTTTGACGAATTTGTAAACAAACGTACCCTCTTAGATTTTAAAATTTCAGGAATAAAAAAGAGTGATGATTCGCTCACCTTGACCTTAAAAAATAAGCACAATAACATCATGCCAGTTTCTGTATATGCGCTGGATAAACAAGGAGAAATGATTGCTAAAAAATGGACAGAACCATTTGACTCAACAACCACTATTTCTTTTGAGAGACGAGATGTGAAAAAGTTTGTCCTTAATTCTGAACAAATAATCCCCGAGACCAATAACAGAAATAACTATAGAAAAATAGGCGGTGTTTTAAATCGTCCAATACAGTTTAGATTATTTCAGGATGCGCAAGATGAGCGCTTTAATCAGCTCTTTGTAATGCCGGTTTTTGAGTATAATCTATATGATGGATTGACCACTGGATTTAAGTTTTACAACAAAACGCTGTTACCAAAACCATTGCAGTATAAACTAGAACCTCAATATGGGTTTGGGTCAAAAGCGATTGTAGGAAGCGGTAATATTATTTACACAAAAATTTATGACGAGAACGCTCCATACTCAATTAGAATGGGGGTTTCTGGTAATACGTTTTCTTATAATAAAGACTTGTTTTATCGCAGAGTAACACCCTTTATGACCTTTGCATTTAGGAACGATGACCTGCGCGATAATGAAAAACAGTATATCAATATTAGAAATATTAATGTCTTTAGGGATGAGAATCCTAACGATCCTAATCAAGATCCTAACTACAGTGTTTTTAATCTTAAGTATGTGTATTCAAACCCTAATTTGATTAACTATTTTAGAGGAAATGTAGATTACGAATTGTCTTCAAGTTTTAGTAAAATATCTACTACCTTTAGTTTTCGCAAGCTGTTTTTAAATAACAGGCAACTTAACGTAAGAGCCTTTGCAGGACTTTTCATTTTTAACGAAACCCGTAATAATGGTGACTTCTTTAGCTTCGCCTTAGACCGTCCTACAGATTATCTTTTTGACTATAACTACTACGGTCGTAGTGAAGATGATGGCCTTTTTAGCCAGCAACTCATTGTGGCAGAAGGTGGTTTCAAGTCACAACTAGAACCCGCTTTTGCAAACAGCTGGATGACCACCATAAACGCGAGCACAAATATCTGGAAATGGGTATACGCTTATGGTGATGCAGGACTAGTAGGCAATCAAAGTCAAGGTACAAAAACCGTGTTCGATACTGGAATTAGATTAAGTCTAGTCGCAGATTATTTCGAATTATATTTCCCTATGTATTCTAGTTTGGGCTGGGAACCTGGATTGCCTAATTACGACCAGAAAGTACGTTTTATTGTCACCCTTACTCCTAGCACACTCTTTAGACTTTTTAGTAGAGAGTGGTATTAGCAAAAAGAAAGACAAAAAAAACAGCGTACAATTAGCCCCTCTTGCAATTATAAAATAACACTTTTCTAAACGTGAGGTAAATCACAAGGCGTAACGATTATCCTATAAGGTATTGCCTTGGTTGCCGAGCGTAGCCGAAGTAAAAGCATCCAAGCAGATGTAAATTTCAAACTGAAATTTGAAGTAAGACAGCATTGATAGAAAACCCTGTCAAGTCTTTGAGACCAAACAGCAATTTGTGACCAACACCCCAATAGCATTAACAAATACAAATGAAAGACATTCTAAACAATTAGAAACTCTTGATACTATGTTGTCTCACCCGTTGTTTAGCCTCATTTTTTCCAGAAATACATATCTAGGGTAAGCTCAAATGGATCGCTGGTGGCGCTGAAGGAATGCAGCTAAAAGACTGATTTGATGTTTTGTTACACGGGAGCCCATTTCTATTATTGATTCGTATCTCAATTGTTAAAATACGTACATAAATTATCAAATTCTTATTTTAAATTTGAATTATATAAGAATATATCAAAAATTTAACATTGTTTTGAACAAAGATTTTCGCTATTTTTGTATACTAACAAAACACTATGCAAAAAGATCCAAAAACCAATGCTACGCTTTCTTTTGAAGACTTTAAAACTGAAGTCTTAAACGATTACAAACTCGCTGTCACCAGTAGAGAATGCAGCCTTTTGGGTCGACGGGAAGTACTAACTGGGAAAGCTAAATTTGGAATTTTTGGTGATGGTAAAGAAATACCACAACTCGCTTGGGCCAAGGCTTTTAAAGATGGAGATTGGCGTAGTGGGTATTATCGTGATCAGACTTTTATGATGGCGATTGGTGAGTTAACCATTCTCCAGTTTTTTGCAGGATTGTATGGTGATACAAATCCGGGTGCAGACCCAATGAGTGGAGGTCGCCAAATGGGCGGTCACTTTGCAACAAAATCTATTAACGAAGATGGAACTTGGAGAAACCTAGCTGCGCAGAAAAACAGTAGTGCAGACATCTCTCCTACCGCAGGACAGATGCCTAGATTACTCGGGCTAGCGCAAGCTTCTAAAGTCTTTAGACAGGTAAAAGGACTGGAAAATTTCAGTAACTTTTCTGATAAAGGAAACGAAGTCGCTTGGGGAACTATAGGAAATGCAAGCACAAGTGAAGGCTTGTTTTGGGAAACTATTAATGCAGCAGGCGTATTACAAGTACCTATGGTTATGAGCGTTTGGGATGATGAATACGGAATTTCTGTACACGCAAAGCATCAAACAACCAAAGAGAATATTTCTGAAGTCTTAAAAGGGTTTCAACGCGATGTAGAAGCAAAAGGCTATGAAATCATTAAAGTCACCGGATGGAATTATGCTGAGCTTATTGAAGCGTACCAGAAAGCTGGGAAAATAGCAAGGGAAGAACACGTACCTGTTTTAGTACACGTTAAAGAACTAACACAACCACAAGGACATTCTACATCTGGATCACACGAACGCTACAAGAGTCAAGACAGATTAGCTTGGGAACGGGAGTATGATTGTAATGTGCAGTTTAGAAAATGGGTGTTAGATAATAATTTTTCTACAGAAGAAGAACTAGACGCGATTGATAAGGATATTAAAAAGCAAGTACGCGAAGGTAAAAAAGCCGCTTGGTCATCTTTTATTGCACCACAAATAAGAGAACAGCAAGAAGCACTTACCCTCCTTACTAATCTTGCTGAGAGTTCCAGTAATAAAGTATTTATCGAGAAGTTGAAGAATGATTTAGCTTCAGACGCAGAGCCTAATCGTGGAAAAATCGCAGCGACGGTTCGCAAAGCACTGCGTTATGTGGTTTCAGAAAACACTGCAGAAAAAAGACAATTACAAGACTGGGTAAATAATTATTTTGAAATCATTCAACCTAAATATAGTAGTCACTTATATAGTGAAGCAAAAGTAAATGCCACAGATATTTCCGAAGTAAAACCTACTTACGACACTACTGCAGATGCCGTAGATGCACGTATGGTGTTGCGCGATAACTTTGATGCAATTTTTAGTAAACGTCCAGAAGTTTTGATTTTTGGTGAAGACGCAGGAAAGATTGGTGATGTAAACCAAGGGCTTGAAGGAATGCAAGAAAAGTATGGCGAGCAGCGTGTGAGTGATACCGGGATTCGTGAAGCAACAATTCTCGGTCAGGGAATTGGGATGGCGATGCGTGGCCTCCGTCCTATTGCAGAGATTCAATATCTCGATTATATCTTATACGCTTTGCAGATTATGAGTGATGATCTTGTGACCGTGCAATACAGAACTAAAGGACAGCAAAAAGCGCCGCTTATTGTGCGTACACGTGGTCACAGACTAGAAGGTATCTGGCATAGTGGATCGCAAATGGGAGGATTAATTCACCTATTACGCGGGATGTATATTTTAGTTCCTAGAAACATGACCAAGGCCGCTGGATTCTACAATACACTATTGACATCTGACGAGCCAGGATTAGTTATCGAGTGCCTAAACGGATACCGCTTAAAGGAAAAACTACCTACCAATCTGGGCGAATTTAAAACCCCAATTGGTGTCGTTGAGACTGTAAAAGAAGGAACAGACATTACCCTAATTTCTTACGGAAGTACGTTACGCATCGTTCAAGAAGCTGCAAAAGAGCTACAACAAGTAGGTATTGATGCAGAGGTAATCGACGTTCAATCTTTGTTACCACTGGATCTTACCAAGCAAATGGTGGAGAGCGTTAAGAAAACAAACCGCCTTTTAATTATTGATGAAGATGTTCCAGGCGGAGCTTCTGCTTATATTCTTTCTGAAATATTAGACAATCAAGACGGCTACAAACATTTAGATAGTAAGCCACAAACCTTAGCAGCACAGCCACACAGACCCGCTTATGGTACTGATGGTGATTACTTTAGTAAACCATCTATAGAAGATGTGTTTGAGAAGGTGTACGCAATGATGCACGAGGTGAGTCCAGAAGATTATCCGAAAATTCGTTAGTATTCTCAACCAAGGAATACTTGATTGAGAATAACCCCTAAAATAGAGGAAAGAGCTAGCCCAGTTATTTTTATTGAAAATTTTATCTTGACCTAAGTTCCTTTATACTGGAGTCGCCCGAAAAATGAGTGTTGAATCGTAAAAGCTAAAAAAACATTCGATAAAAAACAAGTCTAAACTTGCATAGTTATTTTATTTTCCTAAATTTGATTTTATAATCATAAATAAGACACAAGAAATGTTTACATCTGGTATAAATAATAATTTTAATTCAAATAACGCCAAGACGTAACAAAAACTTGTACCTATATATAGCCGCCAAGTTTTTTAACTTGGCGGTTTTTTTTTGCCCCTCGGCTTCGCTCAGGGATCACAAAAAAAGTAAGAACAGTATTTTAATAACAATAAATTTCGCGTCTGCGGAAATCAATAAAACTAATTAATATGTGCGGAATTGTATGTGCCTTTGACTTAAAGCAATCTAGTGAAGACTTGCGACCTCAATTATTAACTATGGCAAAAAGCCTAAGACATCGTGGTCCTGACTGGAGTGGGATTTATAATAATAAGCGCGCCATCCTTGCGCACGAACGTCTCGCGATTGTAGATCCTACCTCTGGGAAACAACCTTTGTTTTCTGAAGACAAGAAACAAGTACTTGCAGCTAACGGAGAGATTTATAACCATAAGGAGCTTCGGAAACAATTTGAAGGAAAATATAACTTCCAAACTAAAAGTGACTGTGAGGTAATCCTTGCTTTATACAAAGAGAAAGGCGCTTCGTTTTTAGATGATCTTAACGGAATCTTTGGTTTTGCATTATACGACGTAGAAAAAAACGAATACCTAATCGCTCGTGATCATATGGGAATCATCCCCTTGTATATGGGTTGGGATAAAGAGGGCACGTTTTACGTAGCTAGCGAACTAAAAGCATTAGAAGGTTTCTGTACAAAAATCGAACTCTTCCCTCCCGGACACTATTTGCACAGTAGTGAAGGTGTACTAAAGCAATGGTACACGCGTGACTGGATGGAATACGACAATGTAAAAGACAATGAAACAAACATTGACGATTTACGCGAAGCCCTAGACGCAGCAGTACACAGACAATTAATGAGTGATGTACCCTACGGCGTGTTACTTTCTGGAGGCCTGGACTCGAGCATCACTTCTGCCCTAGCCAAAAAATACGCAGACAAACGTATAGAAAGCGGTGATCAAGAAGGTGCTTGGTACCCAAGATTGCACTCTTTTGCCGTAGGACTGGATGGCTCTCCAGATTTAATTGCTGCAAAAAAAGTAGCAGATTATTTAGGGACGGTGCACCACGAAGTACACTTTACCATTCAAGAAGGATTAGACGCGATTCGCGATGTAATTTATCATGTGGAAACTTATGACATCACAACCATTCGTGCCTCTACGCCTATGTTTTTACTAGCCCGTGCTATTAAGGCGATGGGGATTAAGATGGTGCTTTCTGGTGAAGGTGCAGATGAGATTTTTGGTGGTTACCTCTACTTTCATAAAGCGCCAAATGAAAAAGAATTTCACGAAGAAAACGTACGCAAGCTAGAGAAGTTGCATATGTACGATTGCCTGCGTGCTAATAAGTCTTTAGCTTCGTGGGGAATTGAAGGACGTGTACCGTTCTTAGACAAAGAATTTATGGACGTAGCAATGCGCCTAAATCCTAAAGACAAAATGATCATTGCAGGACAATCGAGTCCTACAGACAAACAAGCCATGGAAAAATGGATCTTACGCGAAGCCTTTGGTGATATGTTACCACACGAAGTAGCTTGGAGACAAAAAGAACAATTTAGTGATGGTGTAGGGTATTCTTGGATTGACACGTTAAAAGAAATGGTGAACAGCGAAGTAAGCGATGACCAGATGGCAAATGCAAAATACCGCTTCCCTATCCAAACACCTGCGAGTAAAGAAGAGTTTCATTACCGTACTATTTTTGAGGAGCATTATCCAAGTGATGCGGCGGCCTTAACGGTACCATCTGTGCCAAGTGTGGCTTGTAGTAGTCAAGTAGCCTTAGATTGGGATGAAAGTTTTAAGAATATGAATGACCCAAGCGGAAGAGCTGTCGGTGGCGTTCATGATGAAGGCTATTAAGTGATTAAGCAGTTGCGCTTGACAGTAATGAATATTGTAAAGGATGTTTTTTTTGAAGCCCTTGGCATTCTGAACTCGATTCGGAAAACTGGTCATTCCTGAACAAAGGAAATGCTGCAGCGCATAATTTGCTCCTTAAAAGTTCAACAATCAAAAATCTCCAATAGTTAATCTCCAATCTCTCTGATTAACGATTGGAGATTTTTGATTTAAAAAGGAATCAAGGCTCTAATCATTTATCTTTACACGTACAAAAACAAAGAATGTCCTACCAACTCCTATCTTCCCCTTTACAGGGCTTTACAGATGCCACTTTCCGGAATGCACAGCAGAAATTCTTTGGAGGAATAGACACTTTTTATGCTCCATATATACGGTTTAATAGAAAGATGATAATTAAGGGTTCGTACCAACGAGATTTAGATCCAGCTGTCAACACAAGCTTAACGTTAATCCCGCAGGTAATGACCGCAGATGCTGATCATTTTATTTTTGTGATAAAATACATTCAATCTTTAGGCTACAAAGAATTAAATTGGAATCTAGGCTGCCCCTATCCTATGGTCACAAAAAGTGGTATGGGTTCTGGTCTTATCTGCAATACAGAAAAAATAGATCATATTCTAGATCGTGCACATAGCGAAACAGATGTCACCATCTCAATGAAAATGCGCTTAGGGTACGAGAGTTCTTCGGAAATACTCGAGTCATTTAAAATACTCGACAAATACCCGCTTAAAAATATAGCCATACACGCCCGCCTAGGAAAACAGTTATATAAAGGGGGTGTAGATCTTGTGGCGTTTCAGAAATGTATAGATGTTGCAAAACACACCTTATATTATAATGGCGACATTACTACAGTTGCACAGTTTAAAGCTATGCGCGAACGCTTCCCGTCCATTGACCATTTTATGTTAGGACGCGGTCTCATCGCAGATCCGTTTTTGCCGAGTATGATAAAGGCAGATACTTCGACATATCCCGCAGACCGTTGGGAACTTTTTAGAGCATTTCACGATACAATATACGAGCAATATGATGCGATGCTTTCTGGACCTACGCCTATCAAGATGAAGATGCTCGGCTTCTGGGAATTCTTTGCACAGGCGACTCACAACCCACAAAAGGTTTACAAAGCCATAAAGAAAGCAACAAACCCTTTTAAATACACAAGAGCCGTTGGCGAAATTATTGCTTTGCAAAAGCAGCAGCCCTTGGATTAATTTGCGCTTTTATTTTTTAAATAAGTGCAGCCAATCACGTTAAAAATTTCCATTCACCGCTTTATAATTCTTAGGAATATTTAGCGGTTTTTTTATGCGTTTACGGAAATCCACAAAAGAGTTAGAAAAATTGATAGTATGTTTGGGTATGGCTTTATTAAAAAGGGAATTGCAAAACGAAATTTACATCCATAATTAGGTGTTTATACGTAAGTACAAGAACATTGTTTGTCGTAGGTTTACCTGACACTCAAAGTGACTTTATATAAATAACTCTAGAAATATCTGAGACACCTATTTTAAATCTGAATATTTCACGCGATGTATGCAATTCGGAAAACGAAAAACTTTAAGAATCAGACTAATGGAAACTCATAAACTTGACTTAAAAAAAACAATTGACTTGCAGAGAGTAGTTGCAAGTAGCAATAGGAAGAAAGAAAAGAATGGTTTTGGTTTACATTTCTTCGAACTTCAAAACGTCGTTTTTAAACCATTTGTAGAAACATCTGCAAAAGTGTTAACTTCCTTAGGAACACTCGAATATCAATCGAATCATACCTCTAGAGACTCTAAACAAAAGCTGCGGAAATTTACAAGAATTACATACACACCTAAAGGAATTAAAAACCCTTGCTTAAAAACACATATCATGTTTGAAGCATATTCAAATAAATCTGTAATAAAAGTTACTGAACAGTCAACAGAAGGAAGCAATACATTAGTTGAGCATATAGGGGAATATTACCTAGAACAACTAGACAAGGATAAAATAGAGATTTTAATTGTGGCCTTTATTAAAAAAGTAATCAGGTATAGCTGGGATCCCATATTAAACGATAAAACATTGAGCAGCTAAACCCCATAAATAGATTTATTCGCCAGTTCCCGCTTATCTAAGTTTGGGGTTTAATCTGCCTAAAGTTAACAATCACCTTTACAAACATAGCTTAGTTAATATAAAGGTTTAATACCAAATTAAAACAACATTATGAATGCAAAAATTTTAACCTCACTACTCCTTACGGCAGTATTGATCTTGAGCTGTAACGGCAGAGTAATAAACACCGACGCTATACGGTACCTAGAAATTCGAAATACTCAAAGCGATATTGTTCAGGTTTCTTATAATCAAAAGGTTAACGGATATCAAGTAACTGTTGTTTGGAAACCAAACCTTTTAAAATCTGGAAGTGCAGTAGGACCTGCGATGTTAGAGTTTAAAAATGATTCTACAGCATTTACTTTAACCAATAATCACTTCTCTTTACCCGCAGCCTTGCTTGATTTTGAAACGGAGGAGAACAACATAACAGGAATTAAAACAAATCAAATTGTGATCGACTACAAGAAACCTGCTATTCAAAATAAAACATTTGAAATGATCGATGTTCCTTTCCTGTTTGTGGATTTAGATTTTGATGGCGAAAAAGAAATCCTTCTAAAGAAATCTGGACAAGGGCAGCGGTTTGGCGACGCCTTTGATGCCTACTCTTTGAATGCAGGAGCACTATACTCTGGTTTCTACCAAATAACAAACAAAGAACCGTACAATCAAATTAATCATAAAACAAAGCTTAACAAAGAAAAAAAGGAATTAACTCTTTATAGCGATGGCGGTGCTTGTGGTGCTACTGAACAGACCTATACTCTAGTAAATGGTGGGCTCGCCGAAATGAAGAGAATGAGAATGGAATTAGTCGGTAATCCACCAAGGTGTTTTGAACTAACGTATTCTTTAGAAAATGGCATGGAAACGCTGCTTTCAAAAAGAGATATACAAATGTAGTTATGGCTAATGCCTAAATTAAAAATGATTAGGATAATTTAAGTGATTCCAATACCTGAATAATACCGGAAGAAATATCAAACTGTTAACAAAATCTGACAACTACACCCTTCTAGCGATGCTTAGGAAGAATTCATAAAAGCGCAATCTGAAGCACAAGATGTCGAGACCGCTTTAGACGATCTAGCTTATAACGCCTCAAGCACAACCAAAGGCATTGACCGTGTCGTTTTTGATGCGGGTTCTAGCGGTGAAAAATAATACTAATGAAAACTCAGGAACTCCCTTTGTACAACCCCACCTGCGGTTCCTTATCCTATCAGCCAGTTTGTAGGACGCATATTTCAAGACTCTTAAGGCAATATGTGGATGGGCATAAATGGCGACGGTGTCTTATTTTATTATGGTGAGAAAGTCACACAATTTTCAATAGATGAAGGTTTTGACGGTTTGGCCGTTAGAAGTATTATAGAAGCTGTAGAGGGTTTTATCTGGCTTATTAGGCCCCGAGGCGCTTATACATATAACTGTAAGACGTTGCTGCATATTTCCGAATCTGATGGTCTTGCAGGTTATTCTGTCAACCACATTCTGGAAGCTAATAATAGCAATGTCTGGTTTGCCACTTTTTATAACGGTGTAAGTCGTTCTGATGGTAAGACCTTTGATAATTTCACCAAAGACGGCGTCATAACTGGAGGTGAAGTCTGGAGTTTGTTTAAAAACAAAGATAGTAACATTTGTTTCCTGCCGAGAATCACGGTGTGTACAAATATGATGGCAGGACGTTTACAAACTACGAAAAAGCACAAGGTTTTGAGACGAATGCTATACAATGTATATTTCAGGACAGCGATGGAGTGATTTGGTTTGGCGGGTATTTGGGGCTGTTTAGACTAGATGGAGAGAAGGTGGTGAGTATATCGAAAGAAGAATTGGAAATGCGCAGTAAATAGTGAGTAGTGAACATCAAAAAAAGGACAAAAACTTTTCAGCTTTGGTCCTTTTCAGTTTATTAATTTAAAACAGTATTAAAAGTCTCTCTTTACTTTTATCGTATTTGGTTTTAATTGGATGACGCCTAAGGCATTAAGTAGCAGCATTATCATATAGGTTACATCCAGTTCGTGCCAGCGTACACCACCAAAGTTAGCTCTACTACTGTGCTTGTGATGGTTATTGTGATACCCCTCACCCATCATTAAGAAGTCAAACTTAAATAAGTTTTTTGAAGTGTCTTTTGATTTAAAGTTAACATAACCGTAAATGTGTCCATACCAGTTTATAATCACTCCGTGAATAGGAGCCATAAATAAAGCGACTGGAAGAAATAACCATTGCCACCAAGCAGTTGTAAAGGCTAAGAAGAAAGCGAAATAAGCAATTCCCCAACCTACACGAGAATACCAAGAACTTGCAATGGTATCAAAACGTTTCCATTGCGGAACATTCTTAGTAAACTTAGGTTCTACAAAAACCTGTTGTTTATTGATTTCCGTATAAATGTTTTTAGTTCGCCACATCATAGAAAAAACACTCAAATCATATTTAGGTGAATGAGGATCCTTTTCTGTATCTGCATATGCGTGGTGCATTCTGTGCATTACTCCGTAGCCATAAGCACTCAGATAGTTAGAGCCTTGAAAAAACCACGTAAGAATAAACACAATACGTTCTGCCAGTTTTGACATCGTAAAGGTTTGATGCGCTGCATAGCGATGTAGAAAAAATGTCTGGAAAAATAGTCCGCCGTACCAGAGTACGATAATAAAAATAAGTATAGTCATATGTAAAGTTATATAGACAAAAGTAGTGCCAAAAGCGAATCCAAACAATGAACCTAAATCAATTAATTCGTTTTCTAATTCTGCTTAGGGCCTGTGGCGTAACTCCTATATAAGAACTCACATATTTAAGCGGGATGACCGTAATCAATTCTGGCCGTTCCTTAAATAAATTGAAATAGCGTTCTTCCGCTGTTTCATTTAATAACGATTGTTCTCGTCTTGACTTGAGCATAAATAAGCGCTCTGCAGTTAACCTTCCTATGAGGTTACCAAATTCTGTATGCGCATACACATCTTGTAAATCCTGGTAGGATATACTGTATATCGTAGTATCAGAAAGAGTTTCAAGTTCGTAGAGCGAAGGTTTACGCATTAAAAAAGAATCGTATGCACTGATAAATTGGTTTTGAAAACTAAAGCCAAAAGTAACTTCCTTCTCTTTTACTTCTTTTGGGATGTACAAACGAACAACGCCACAAGCAATAAATGAAATATGATCTTCTACTTCATTATGCTTTAAAATAATGGTTCTCTTCTTAAAATCACGCTGTACTAAACGGGAAGAAAAATACGTCCAATCTGTGTCCGAAATTTTTGAAATTGCTTCTATGTGCTTCCTGATGAAATCCATTCTAATCTTAGTGTTAAATTTAATGGTTTTCCATTAGAGTTACTACTCGTTTTAAAACTAATTATAATAGGTTTTAAAAATCTTCATAATCTCATCACTGGGGATGATCTTGTTTTCGTATTGCTCCATCTTTATCAACATCTGATCCATTACCCCTGGACGGATTCCCATTTTAATCCCGAAGTCACGAATCATGGTTATTTCTTTCTCGTGAGTTTCATGATCCACATTCATTAAAAGAATCAATTTATAAAAATGTGTAATGCGATCTAATTCTGTCTTTTGTACCACAGAAGGCAGTGGGTTTTTAAAGAGTACATCAACCGCTTTTTTACCAATCTCCATCGTTTCGGCAAGTGTTAGAATAAAGTCGTACTCTGAAGTAGTGACTTTATCATCTGCTTTAGCAAGTACAATTAAATCACTTAACAGTGCTTCATTCGTTCTATCCATAATTTGAAACCCTTTTTGTCAAATATAAAAAAAGCCTTGGAAAATGACTTCCAAGGCTTCAAGTTATTCATATTTTCGCTTTAAGCTAAAACCGCTTGTACTTTATCTGCAGCTTCTTGAAACTCAATCGCACTCTGTACGTCAAGCCCGCTATTGTCAATTAATTTTTTTGCAATATCTGCATTGGTACCTTGTAAACGCACAATGATAGGTACTTCTATGTTCCCCATATTCTTATATGCATCTATAATTCCCTGTGCCACACGGTCACAACGAACAATACCCCCAAAGATATTTACCAAGATAGCTTTTACACTAGGATCTTTTAGAATCAATTTAAAAGCAGCCTCTACACGCTCTGCATCTGCTGTACCTCCTACATCAAGAAAGTTTGCCGGCTCACCACCAGATTGCTTAATAAGATCCATCGTTGCCATTGCAAGTCCAGCACCGTTTACCATACACCCTACGTTTCCGTCAAGATCTACGTAGTTAAGTCCTACTTCACCCGCTTCAACTTCTACTTGGTTTTCTTCACGCTTATCACGCATCGCTAAGTAATCTTTATGACGGAACAAAGCGTTATCGTCAATTGATACCTTAGCATCTACGGCTATTATTTTATCATCACTTGTTTTTAAAACTGGATTGATTTCAAATAAAGAAGAGTCACTCTTTTCATAGGCTGTTACTAAAGCAGTAACAAACTTTGTCATTTGCTTAAACGCTTGACCACTTAAGCCAAGATTAAAAGCAACTTTACGTGCTTGAAAAGGTAACAATCCTGTGGCAGGATCGATCTCTTCGTGAAAAATTAAGTGTGGAGTTTCTTCAGCAACTTGCTCGATATCCATCCCACCTTCTGTAGAGTACATAATCATGTTACGTCCAGTACTACGGTTAAGCAATACACTCATATAATATTCTTCTGGCTCACTGTCACCAGGATAGTACACATCTTCTGTAACTAACACTTGGTGCACTTTTTTACCTTCTGCACTTGTTTGAGGAGTCACTAGGTTCATTCCTATGATTTCTCCTGCTATTCTTTTTACTTCATCAAGACTTTTAGCTAGCTTTACTCCGCCACCTTTACCACGACCACCAGCGTGCACTTGTGCTTTAATCACGTGCCATCCTGTCCCTGTGTCTTCAGTTAGCTTTTTTGCTGCTGCAACTGCCTCTTCTGGCGTACTAGCAACTATCCCTCGTTGAATCTCAACACCGAAGCTATTTAAAATTTCTTTTCCTTGATATTCGTGTAAATTCATAGTCTAATGATTCTAAATTTTTAGTGCTGCAAAAGTAACAAATGTTTGGTAATTGAAGGGTACATATTGTTCACAATTACTTCGGAAATATGATGGGCTGAAATATGGCAGAAAGACCGCTGCACTGAAAGGAGAAAGAGATAGAACAAAAATCTAATTTTCAATTTAAACTTCAGAAATATAACCTATTCAGCAGCTAACAGTTGCTGAATGATTGCTCTAGTACTTTCGCTATTCCAATCTGCTGCTCCTGTTTTCTTGATTACAATCTTGCCATCTTTCCCTATTAAAAAAGTCGTTGGAATAGAACGACCTTCCAGTTGGGCCGGAGGACTAAAACGTTGCAGATACACTGGCATTGTATATCCCTTCTTTTTCATAAAAGCATCTACTACTTCCCTTTCTTCTGCCGTCACAAAATAGAAATCTACTTGATCGCCGTAACTGTCAAATACACTTTGTAGCGATGGCATTTCTGCTACGCAGGGCGGACACCATGTCGCCCACATATTAATCAGTGTTACTTTGCCTTTAGATTGTTTTAAGTTTATAGCGTTGTCTTCTGCAATAAGGTTCCAGTTATAATTGCTAAGCACTATCTGTTCATCCTCATCTATTTCAGAAGGGCAAAAAGCAAAAAGCTCGCTGTATAATACTTTAAGTGGCATCGAAGTTTGTGGGATAAAAAATAGAATTGCGATTACCGCCAAGGCGATGGTACTCCAGTATTTTCTTAGGGCTTTTTTCATAATTTTTTTTTAACTAAACGCTCTATGCAGCGCTATACTACTCAGTGAATCTCTATATAATAACGACTCCGAGCACAGAAAATCCTAGAGAACTTCAACTCTCGAAGCTTCGGGAACGTTTGATACTATTTTTTAATTGTCTTATTCAAATTTCCTTAAAATTTCAGCAAAAAAAAATGGCTAAGTAAACTTAGCCATTTTAGATAAATACTGATTAAGCATTCTCTTTCTTAATCAAGTTTAAGGCGCTACCTTCTCTATACCAATCTATTTGAGCAGCATTATATGTGTGGTTTGCCATAATGATATCTTTAGAACCATCACCGTGCGTAACTTCTAGTGTTAACGGTTTTTCTGGTGCAAAGCTTGCGATGTCTGTAAAGTTGAACGTATCATCTTCCTGTATCTTATCGTAATCTGCCTCGTTAGCAAACGTAAGACCTAGCATCCCTTGTTTCTTTAAGTTAGTTTCGTGAATACGTGCAAAAGATTTTACAAGTACTGCTGCAACACCTAGGTGACGTGGTTCCATGGCCGCATGCTCTCTTGAAGAACCTTCCCCATAATTATGGTCTCCCACAACGATAGTATAGACTCCCTTCGCTTTGTAATCACGTGCCGTATCTGGTACGCCACCAAACTCACCTGTTAACTGGTTCTTAACAAAGTTTGTTTTCTTTCCATAAGCGTTGACTGCTCCTATCAAACAGTTGTTAGAGATATTATCTAAGTGACCTCTAAAACGCAACCAAGGTCCCGCCATAGAAATATGATCAGTCGTACATTTTCCGAAAGCCTTGATTAACAACTTTACATTTGCTAAATCTTCATCTGTAATAGGCTCAAAAGGTGTTAATAGTTGCAAACGCTCACTTGTTGGGTTTACAGTAATTGCTACACCACTTCCGTCTGCCATAGGCTCCACATAACCGTTCTCCTCAACTTCAAAACCTTTAGGTGGTAATTCCCATCCTGTAGGCTCATCAAATTTTACTTCTTCTCCCTTATCATTAATTAAGGTATCGGTCATTGGATTAAAGTCTAATCTACCAGCAAATGCAATCGCCGCCGTTAATTCTGGCGAGGCCACAAAGGCGTGTGTATTAGGGTTTCCATCCGCACGTTTTGCAAAGTTCCTGTTAAACGAGTGTACAATACTGTTTTTAGGAGCATTCTTAGGGTCGTCGTAACGTGCCCATTGCCCTATACAAGGTCCGCAGGCATTAGTAAATATTTTTGCCCCTAGATCTTCAAAGCTTTTTAATATGCCATCACGTTCTGTTGTAAATCGCACAAGCTCAGATCCTGGGTTAATCCCTAGTTCTGTTTTCAGTTTTAATCCTCTTTTCAGTCCTTGTTCTGCAATGGAGGCAGCTCTAGATAAATCTTCGTAAGAAGAGTTGGTACAAGAACCTATTAAAGACCATTCTACTTGTAGTGGCCAATCATGCTTAGTTGCTTTTTCTGTCATTGCCGCTCCTACAGTAGTAGAAAGATCTGGCGTAAAAGGGCCGTTTAACAATGGTCCTAGCTCAGAAAGATCGATTTCGATCACTTGGTCAAAGTAAGACTCAGGGTTTGCATATACCTCTGGATCTGCTGTTAAATATTTTTTTACTTTATTTGCTTCATCAGCAACATCTGCTCTTTCAGTAGCTCTTAAATAGCGTTCCATAGATTCGTCATAACCAAAAGTAGAAGTCGTTGCTCCAATCTCGGCTCCCATATTACAAATGGTTCCTTTTCCAGTACACGACATTGCTGTTGCTCCAGGTCCAAAATATTCTACAATCGCTCCGGTTCCTCCTTTTGCAGTAAGAATTTCAGCTACTTTTAAGATCACATCTTTTGGTGCTGTCCATCCGCTTAGTTTTCCTGTTAAACGTACTCCTATTAACTTCGGAAATTTTAACTCCCAAGCCATTCCGGCCATAACGTCTACTGCATCTGCTCCACCAACTCCTATGGCGACCATCCCTAATCCCCCAGCGTTTACTGTATGTGAATCTGTACCAATCATCATCCCACCAGGAAATGCATAGTTCTCTAATACCACTTGGTGAATAATTCCTGCTCCAGGAGCCCAGAATCCAATTCCGAATTTATTTGAAACAGACTCAAGAAAATCAAACACTTCATTACTTACTTCATTTGCGTGTTTTAAATCTTGTTTTGCTCCTTGTTTTGCTTGAATCAAATGATCACAATGTACCGTTGTTGGTACTGCTACTGTTTTCTTCCCAGCTTGCATAAACTGCAATAGCGCCATCTGTGCCGTAGCATCTTGACAAGCAATTCTATCTGGCGCGAAGTCTACATAATCTTTACCACGTCTAAACGCTTTGATCGCTTTTCCATCCCAAAGGTGGTTATATAATATTTTTTCTGAAAGTGTCAATGGTTTCCCTACGACTTCACGTGCAGCATCTACACGTTCTGCCATCTGAGCATAAACTTTCTTTATCATATCAATATCAAATGCCATAATTATATATTTTTTTAGTGTAAAATTCTTTTAAGGGGTCAATTTTGCAAGTCTTGCGAAGATACAATAAAGAAGAATAATTTAAAAATAAACAGGGGAAAGTCCGTATTACTGATAATATATCAATATTTACATAATATTAAGACGTAAAATTACCATATTCATAATTTTAGCATACTGAAATTATCAAAATGAAAATATTATAATTGAAATCAATAATCACAAGAGATCGCGAAAGAGCAAATTTTGAATCCTAGAAGGTATTCGGTGTATTAAAAGTTTTAGAAGTGAAAGGAATATCTACCTAGATTTAAGTAGTTGTCGGATTACAAGAACGGCAGCAACCACTTCACAAATACCCCCAACCATCATAATCATATTGCCATAAGGCCAATGTAAAACTTTAAATACGGCACCAAGAATTACGATTGCTGAGCCTAGTATTAATATAAGTAATGGGGTTTTAAAGTCTTGTAATTTCATAAGTAATAAAAAACTATTTCTTTGCAATACGGCTAATGGCAATCACCATTAGTGTTGCTCCTATACTCACAGAAAAATTTAGCTAATAAAAATCCAGCACCTAGATGCATCCTTTTAAAGACTACTCTACTATTACTAGCAATGCACCAAGAATAATAAGTAATCCGGGAATTCGTATTGACATTATATATATATATAGTTTTGGGAGAAAATGGTTTTAAAGTGAATTAACAAAATAAAACTGAAACCTTAATCAAATAGTTTCTAGCTTGTTAAACTAGTTTTATCAAGCTTAGAATAATCCTTCAATAATCTCCTCAATAGTAAGTCCTTCTGCCTCGGCTTTGTAGTTCTTTATCATACGGTGGCGCAGAATGCCTGTTGCTACCTTTTGTACGTCTTCAATATCTGGTGAGAATTTACCATGTAAAGCTGCATTTGTTTTCGCTCCTAGAATTAAGTTTTGAGAGGCTCTTGGTCCTGCTCCCCAATCAATATAATTTTTTATCGTTTCTGAAGCTGCTCGACTTTTTGGTCTTGTTTTTCCAACAAGTGTTACTGCATATTCAATCACGTTATCTGCTACAGGAATACGACGAATCAAGTTTTGAAAGTCGATGATTTCTTGTGCGGTAAATAAAGCGTTCACCTTTGGTGTTTCGCCGGAAGTAGTAGCCTTCACAATATCTACCTCTTCTGAAAAAGATGGATAGTCTAAGTTAATCGCAAACATAAAACGGTCTAATTGTGCTTCTGGCAAAGGATAGGTTCCTTCTTGCTCAATTGGGTTTTGAGTAGCAAGCACAAAGTAAGGTAAATCTAATTTATAGTTTTGTCCAGCAACAGTTACAGAGCGCTCTTGCATCGCTTCTAGTAATGCGGCTTGCGTTTTTGGAGGGGTACGGTTAATTTCATCTGCAAGAATGATGTTTGAAAAGATAGGCCCCTTAATGAATTTAAAATTTCGGTTTTCATCTAAGATTTCTGAACCTAGAATATCACTAGGCATTAAATCTGGTGTAAATTGGATGCGCTTAAACTGCAAGCCCAAGGCTTGAGAAACGGTATTTACTAATAATGTTTTAGCCAATCCCGGAACTCCAATCAAAAGCGCATGTCCGCCAGAAAAAACAGAAAGCAATACTTGCTCCACTACTTCATCCTGCCCTACAATTACTTTTTTTATCTCTAATTTGAGTTCGTTGTATCTCTTTACTAAATGCTCTACTGCTTCTACGTCTCCCATGTAAATATGATATGCTAAAAATTAATGAGTACGAATTTAAAATATTAATAGCGAAAACTAAAGGTTATCCTGAAAAGAAAAAGAGGATTTTAAAAGTAATACAGGCTTTTAAAACCGGTCTTGCCTAAGAACAGTTTATTTATAATCAAGATCCTTCGACAAGCTAAGGATGACAAATTTTTCCTACTCTTACTTTTAAAATCCTCTTTAAACATTGAGGGTTGTTCCTTATTCCTTTACCCAGTTCCCAGAAAACTCACAATCTGTATAGTCTTCATTTACATTAACGTAGGTCTCTTTAATCTTTTCGTCTTGCCACATTTCAATAGCTTTAATCTGCTTCTGTTTAAGCGCAAGCTCTTTAATTTTTTCGTAATCCTTCACATATTCTGCAGGATGCTCTTCATAACGCTTTGTTACCATTAAAATCTTGAAGCTTGTTTTTCCTTTAAAATCTGAATCAGAATAAATTTTTGAAACTTCACCTTCTTTAAGATCGTATACTTGAGCTCCTAAGGTTGGATCCATTTTAGTAAGATCAAAACGTGTATCGCCTCTTACTGGATTTACTAGTTGCCCTCCATTATTACGAGTTTCTACCTCGTCTGAGTACAAACGTGCAGCGTCTGCAAATGGCGTGATGTTATCTCTAATAGAAGCACGAATCGTGTCTATTTTAGTACGCGCAGCATCCATAGTTGCTCGTGTGATCTCTGGAAAGATAATGATATGTCGTATATCTAATTCCTGTCCTCTTACTTTATCCACTTTTAAAATATGGAAACCAAATTCTGTCTCAAAGGGCTCACTCACTTCACCTTCTAGTAAGCTAAATGCTTGATCTTTAAATTCTTTTGCCATTGGGGAGTTACGTCTTACGCTTTCTATAAGTCCTCCTTTTTGAGCAGACCCATCCTTAGAATATAACACCGCTTTTGTTGCAAAACTAGTTCCGTTTTCTACTATATCGTTGCGCCAGCCATTTAACTGATCTATTGCATCTTGTCTAGATTTCTCTGTGATTTCTGGCATTACCACTAGTTGTGCTACTTCAACCTCCGCACTAAATACTGGGCGCTCCTCTTCTGGAATCGCATAGAAAAAACTTCTCACTTCTTCTGGTGTCACTTCTACATCTTCAATAATAGTACGTTGCATTTCTGAGGCTAGCTTTAATGTTTTATTCACATCAAATAACTCTTTACGCAATTCACTTATGTTCTCTTTTCTATAGTAAGCAGCCACTTTCTCTTCAGAACCAAGTTCGCTAATCATATAATCCATTTGCTGGTCTATTTGCTGATTGATTTCATTATCGCTTACCACAATACTATCTTGCTTGGCGTGGTGCGCGTATAGCTTATCTTCCATAAGCTTCCCCATTAATTGACAACGCGTAATGTCTTCTGTAGACACCCCTTGAGCTTTTAATTCTTGGTAACTTAAGTCTATATCAAACTCAACAATAACATACTCTCCAATTACTGCTGAAACGCCTTCTACTTTGTATTTCTGAAAAGGCTTTAAACTATCAACCTTCGCTTCTACTTTATCAATGGCTACTGCTATTTGCTCCTTTGCTACTCCTGTGCTATCAACAACAACAACTTGGCTAAAGCCAGTCGCAGTAATCACAAGTAGTACTGCCGCAGCAATATTATTCTTTAGTATAAATCTCAAAATTGTTGTTTTTAATTGCATCTTTAGTAATGTCTTTTTCAATATTCTTTATTAATTGTAGCTTTCTTTTATTTAAAATAATTTGCCGCAATGTAGGGGCGATAAATGTACTCGGTGTAACATCTCCTTTTTTAAGTTTGTCTTCTACTTTATATATGTAAATCCCAGTAGAATCTTTTAACTCACCAAATTTACCAGCATACAAACCAGCTTCTACTTTATTAAAAACGGGCAATCTCGCCAGTAACATTGTTTTCTTAATCCAAACAGAATCATTGAGGTTTGCACTCTTAAATTGCAAATTTATGCTTGACAATTCTTCTTTATCCTCTTTTGAATACCTGCTTAGCATCTTTTTAATTCGAGCTCTATTTGTATTTCTTTCTTCGAGAAGTACGTAGCGTATTTTTAAAAGGTCATCGTTCAATAAAAAATTAGCCTTATCTTTTTGATACAGTGTGTCTAATTCTGTTACGCTAATCACACTATCTAAACTGCGACTCACCAGCGCATTTTTATATGCTTCGGTAAATAAACTCACCTTGTATTGAATAACAAGCTTATTATATTGCTCCTGTTGCTCTGCGCCTATATTTATACGAGCTTTATCCAATAATAGTTGCTCTGTTGCCCATTGATTAATATATGATGACACCACCACAGCGCTATCTTCACTGGAAACACTTTGATTTATGAGTGACGTAATATCTGCTTCATACAAGAAGGTTTCATTAACTCTGGCCACTGGTGTTCTATCTTCCTTTCCTCCTAATAAATTACAAGAACTGAAAATTAAAACACTCCCAATAAGAAGCGGCCATCTTATCATAAATTTAATCAATTTGTCTTTTAACTTTTTTAAGTGCTTTTTTATTGATCACAACATTGTTTGCATTTCTTAATTCACGCATCCAGTCTGCTTCCAGTTGCTTTTGAAAATCACTGATTACTCTACCTTTTACATCGTCATATGCCTTTATAGATGGGCTTACTATTTCTGTTACATTAACAACAATGAAGTTTCCATTTTGAGAGTACTTCTTTGACATACCCAAAACTGCCTCAAAACCTTCAGGTAAGTTTCTGTTTTCTAGCTCATACGTCCCGCTACTGGCAATGACATTTACCGCTTTCTCTTTATTTAAAGCCTCCTTAATCTCTTCAATGGTTTTTCCATTAGAAAGCATTGTTCTGGCTACCTCAATCATATCATCTTTACTTGATGAAACTATGTCTGCTTGTATGCGCTGTTTCCATTGGTACTTCTCTTTGTTATTCTCGTAATAAGCCTTAGACCCTATGGTATCTTTTTTCGCCTTGTCCCAGATGTTTAATCGCATCACATCAAAAATTAATAAGCCATCTCTATATTCACTAATAACAGATGCATATTCCTCATTAGTTTTTTCTAATTGATCTCTAAAGTATCTCTTTAAGCTTTCAGTTTCAAATAATTCATAACTCTCAGAAATGATCCTTGAGATAGATTTAGGTAAACCCTTTTTTGTTTGCCTCTCTTTTATGTAGGCAGCAAAATCACCATAGGTAGCAGTATAATCACCACCAATTAAAAACAATGCTCTTTCATTTTGAGCAAAATCTTCCTCATAATCCCAAACTCTCTTCAAGATACTATCTGTGATAAAATTCGAAAAGAAAGGTCTAAAGTTATCATCCACCTTAAAGCTATATTTTTCTTTTATCTTATGATTGACAGCGGTATTCACAATTTTTGATCGCGCTCCTTCTCCTACTTTCTTCTCAAGCACTTCTTTTTGTTCTTCAAATGTCTGAGGCATATGCTTTTCTTCAAGCCTCACAATGTGCCACCCAAATTCTGACTTAAATGGCTCAGATAAATCACCAGAATTCTCAAGCGAGTACGCTACTTCTTCAAATTCTTTAGAGCGCAATTGTCCTTTACTAAAACGACTTATCTTTCCTCCTTTATTAGCAGAATTCTTGTCTTCTGAATATTGCTTTGCTAAGTCTTCAAAACTTGAACCCTGTGCAAGTAATGTGTTTATCTCATTGATACGTTCTTCAGGATTAAAAGTTCGTGTTGCGTTTTCACTTTCAGAAATCATAATATGCGATACCGTTACATCTTGTTCTCGAGTTCTCTTTTCTTTTACAAAAATAATATGATATCCAAACTGAGTGCGTAAGATGTCTGAAATTTCTCCAACAGGTGTTTCAAAAGCAGCATCCTCAAACTCGTGCACCATAGTAAAAGTACTAAAGTATCCTAAGTCACCACCACGTTCTGCAGCTCTCGGTTCTTGAGAATATTCTCCAGCTAGTTGAGCAAAATCTTCACCAGCTCTTGCTTTCACTAAAGCTTCTGCTATTTTATTATAAGCAATTAATGTATCCGCTGGAACATCATCATAAGACGTTCTCAATAATATATGCGCAACATTTACATCATATTTTCCGCGCTCATAGGCTTGCCTTGCCAGATCTGTAGTTACCTTATCTTCATAAAGATAATTACGGGAGAGCTGTGCTTCATACTTAGAAAACTCTTTTATGTAGGCTGCCTTCTTATCTAAACCCTGCTCATAAGCAGCGGCAACTTTTAACTTGTAATCAATAAAAAGATCTAAATAACCATCCACCGTTTTTTGACTTTCGTCTTGAACTAAATCTAAATTCTTATTATACACTCTCACAAACTCCCTCGTATACACAGGAATATCATCGATCGTCATAATGACGTCACTCTTCTTCTGGGCGCTCGCTAAGATTGTAACAAATAGCAAAATTAAAATTGATGCACTTTTTAGTTTCATAAAAATTAAAATTAGGTTTGCTTAAAAACTGGACAAAAATAGCAAAAACCTCTCGTTAAACAAGCGAAATTTGATAACGTTTGAGACGGCTTATTTGCGCTAATTTATTCCTTCCATACCTTTGATGATTGTCGTAAATTGCAGTTTTAAGCAAGACTTAAACGCGAAACTTAAAGACGAATTGTTTTTCGTGACGTTTCAGCAATAACATGATTCTGAAACATTAATATTATTATACCATGACAAATAGAATAAAACTCCTCTGGGACTTTAAAGGACCCAATGCCCAAAAGACTGCAGAACATCACATTATCCATCTTGATGAATTTATCATTTCAGAAAAAATAGATAACAGTTTTACGCAAGTGCAAACCATCGCAAGCAATCATACCGTTGCAGAAATGATTGTGCCTAATCGATATATGACCGATCTAAGAGAACGACTTAAGCCCACTCGTGGTCAACTTTATACGGAATAATATGATTGTATTTTTTACAGATAAAATAGAATACACCTATCAATGCAACAAAGAAGTCATTGATATGATGCTTGAAAATCCTGCAAGTTTTACGGAGCGTGCTGCCATCTTGATAGCGCATTCTTTAAACGCACAAAATTTATGGTGTGCAAGAATTTTAGGCCAGAAGCACACGCAGGAAGTTTGGCAAGTTTTTCACCTAGAGGAACTTCATACTTTAAATGAATACAATTACACCCTTAACTTAAAAGCGTTGATGGAACATCCTATTTCTGATTCGATAACCTACAGAAACCCGGTTAGCGAAAAGTATACCAGTAAAATAGAAGATGTGCTTTTCCATATTATCAATCATGCCACCTATCATCGAGGACAGATCATTTCAGAAATAAAAGCGAATGGAGCGCTCGTCTCGGGTACAGATTTTAGTAATTACAAAAGATAAATTGCAACAATCCAAACCTTTGTGCGTCTCTAATTAAGTTTTAGTATTTTCGCGAACTTAACATATACATATCACTATGAAATTTATTACCACCTTATTACTTTTCGTTTCTCTTTCTGTCTTTGCACAGACTAAAACAGGAACCATAGATGTGGACTATATTGCTACTCAAATGCCAGAATATACGGTTGTTCAAACAACAATCGACACCTATGCACAGTCGCTGGATACAGATTATCAAATAAAATTAACTGAATTCAACACCGCTATGGATTCTTATAAATTAGAAGAAGGCGGGTTGACTATTTTACAGAAGAAAGAAAAGCAAGATGCTATTCTTATACTGGAAGACGGCATTAACAAATTTAGAAACAATAGTTCTAAGCTTATTGACATTAAGCGTGATGAGTTATTTAGACCTTTATATAAAAAAATAGGTGCTGCGCTACAAATTGTAGCAGAGGCTCAAGGATATACCTTGATTATGCAGACTAACGAATCTATGGTTTACATTGATGCCACTACAGATGTTACTAGATCGGTAATAACACAATTAGGCATCGAAATTAAAGAATAGATTCTTCTATACAATCTTCATCGGCAGGTCACTCAGGAACCTTTTCATTAGTTTTCTTAGATGAAAACTTACTGAAATAGAAAACCCCATTTGCTTAAGCAAATGGGGTTTTCGTATAAATAAGATCTATAATTATCTACTATAGTTTGGTGCCTCTTTTGTGATGGTTACATCGTGTGGGTGGCTTTCATTGATTCCAGATGCTGTGATTTTAACAAAGCGTCCTGTATCCTGTAAGGCTGCAATATCTTTACTTCCGCAATATCCCATTCCCGCTCTTAGACCGCCAATAAATTGAGTCATACTTTCTATTATATCTCCTTTATGGGGCACACGGCCTACAATACCTTCTGGTACTAATTTTTTAATGTCATCCTCAACATCTTGAAAGTATCTGTCTTTAGAGCCTTGTTTCATAGCCTCTACAGAACCCATACCCCGATATGACTTAAACTTACGCCCTTCGTAAATGATTGTTTCTCCAGGAGATTCGTTTGTTCCTGCGAGCAGCGAACCTAACATCACGCTATCCGCTCCAGCTGCAATTGCTTTTGGTATATCACCTGTATACCGTATTCCCCCGTCCGCGATTACCGGTACACCACTTCCTTTAATGGCAGCAGCGACTTCTAATACTGCAGAAAATTGTGGAAAACCAACACCTGCTACAACACGAGTTGTACAGATAGAACCAGGACCAATCCCTACTTTAACAGCATCTGCTCCAGCATCTACTAAGTATTTTGCAGCTTCTGCAGTAGCAATGTTTCCTACCACCACATCAAGATCTGGAAATTTTGCTTTTACTTGCTTAAGTACAGTCACCACACCTTTTGTATGCCCGTGCGCTGTATCAATAATCACAGCATCTACTTGTGCGTTTACTAAAGCTGTTGCTCGTTCTACAGCATCTGCTGTTACACCAAGAGCTGCAGCAACACGAAGACGTCCAAATGAATCCTTATTTGCATTAGGCTTCTGTGTAAGTTTTGTAATATCTCTAAAAGTAATAAGCCCTAATAATTTACCGTTGTCATCCACAACAGGTAATTTTTCAATCTTATTCTTTTGTAAAATGATTTCGGCTTGCATTAATGAAGTACCATAAGCAGTAGTGACCAAGTTTTCTGTAGTCATTATATCGCTCAACTTGCGAGCATAATTCTTCTCAAAACGAAGATCTCGATTTGTCACAATCCCAATAAGCAATCCTTCATCATCAATAATCGGGATTCCCCCTATACTGTATTCACGCATCGTAGATTGTGCATCTCCTACCGTATTGTCTTTTTTTAAGGTAACAGGATCTTGAATCATCCCACTTTCTGCACGCTTTACTTTACGAACTTCTGCAGCTTGTTGCTCAATGCTCATATTTTTATGTAAAACACCAATCCCACCTTCTCTAGCCATTGCAATCGCCATAGCACTTTCTGTTACAGTATCCATCGCAGCAGATACTATAGGAACATTAAGGGTAATGTTACGTGAAAATTTTGTTTGTGTAGAAACTTCTCTAGGGAGTACTTCAGAAAAAGCCGGTACCAGTAGTACGTCGTCGTAGGTTAATCCTTCCCCTATAATTTTGTTATCGTGTGCAGTCATGGCAATTAAATTTTCTTTCTGAAGTGTCGAAAGTGGTTGCTTAATAATTGCGTGCAAAAGTACAATTAAATAGTGAGAATATTTCACTGAATTTGTAGGGTATTCTGTTATCCTAAAAGATAAGATTTTTAAAAACGAGTCTTGTTAAAACTGAAAACGATCTCTTTTTCAAGAGACCTAAGATCCTATCCCCTGCTTCTTTCACTAGATATATTTCATATCCTAAGCTTTATTCAAAGTAAGCTATGACTTTGAATTTAAATGCTTTAACGCATTCCGTTTTACACCTCTAAAAATCAAATCACCCGATTTATGAAAAATCATCCTTGGACAGCTAATTTAGAAAGAAACAGGTAAAATACTAAAAATCAATGTTTTATGTTTTATTTTATTTAGAATGAGTCTTATTTAGCAATGCTGCGACGCCTTATTCTTATTTAGATTGAATTAAAATAGTTAATTTTGTTGTCTCAGATAAAAAACTATAAATGCGCCTTTTAACAGTTATTTTACTATTTATAACGGTACAGTCTTTTGCACAGTCGCAAAAGCTTAATGACAGCCTCTCTGCTCAAAATCTTGAAGAAGTTATAATTACTGGCCAGATCAACCCACAGTCGGTTTCAAAATCTGTGGTGGAGGTTAAAGTAATTACTCGGGATGACATTGAACGCCAAGCAGGAAATACCTTAGCAGATGTTTTAAATACAACACTTAATTTAAACATATCTCCTAACACATCCACGGGTAAGAGCGGCGTTAGCTTATTTGGTCTGGACGGCCAGTACTTTAAAGTTCTTATGGACAATATTCCTATAATAAACGAAGAAGGGGTTGGGAATAATACAGACCTAACACTCATAAATCTTGACGATATAGAGCGCATTGAAATTGTAGAAGGAGCCATGGGTGTTCAATATGGCGCTAATGCGGTATCAGGAATAATCAATATAATAACAAAAAAATCCTCGCGAAACGATTGGGAAATTACAGCTTATCTTCAAGAAGAGTCCATTGGTAGCGAATACGAATGGTTTGATAGGGGTAGGCATATACAATCGTTGCGATTGGGGCACAATTTTTCTGATAAGCTTTACGCAAATGCTACTTTTACTCGCAACGACTTTGCGGGTTTCTTCAACAAAGGACAAGGGGAAAGTTATGCTCAAAATGATGGATTAAGAGGTCATGAATGGCTCCCAAAACTACAGCAAAACACGAAAACATTGGTATCTTATAATACTGAAAGTGTACAATTGTTTTATCGCTTTGAATATTTGAATGAGCGAATAGATCGTTTTGACGTTAATGTGGACCTTAACGAAAATCCTGCTACAGGAACAACAAACCCTTCTGCGCTTGATGAAGTTTACACTAATAATAGATTTTACCACCACCTCAATGCTGCAGGCAAAATTCTAAATAAATATGACTATAACATCTCCCTTTCTTATCAAGAGCAAACAAAAGATTTAGAACGATACACCTATCGTATTAAGAATGATTTAAAAGAGAATGTAGAAGAAGGTGAATATCAAAGCAGAAGCGCTTTGTTTTCTCGCGGAACATTTAGCAATATTATAAATACAAGAACTACAGCGCTTCAAGTGGGTTATGAAATTACAGCAGAGCAAGGTTCAGGGTCAGCACTTGCGATTATGATAGGGCCAGGAAGTGAGGAAGTGACACAAAATCTGAATAGTTATGACTTTTTTGTTTCTTCAGAAATTCAATTAACAGATCGTTTTTCTCTTCGCCCAGGGGTTAGAACTTCTTTTAGTAATTTTTTTGACACACAGTTTATTGGATCCCTTAGTGCCAAACAAATAGTAGGTGAGGATTGGGAATTGAGGGCAATCTTGGGATCAGCAAACCGAACTCCTAGTTATGACGAATTGTATACTTTTTTTGTAGATGTTAATCACGATGTGCAAGGAAATCCAACGCTGAAACCAGAAAGAGGGGTCTCTACCTTTTTACATATCAAGAAAAAATCTACATTAAGAGAAGGCAAAATTCGGTTAAAAAATAAATTGAGTTTCAATTATTTAGGATTACAAGATCGTATTGAATTAATTGTGGTCAATCAAAGTCCATTGGCATTTCAGTATAGCAACATTGATAGTTTTAAATCTGCAGGTGTTTTTTCTGAAAACGAAATTTACATCGGAAACTTTAAAGGCCAAATAGGTGCTTCATTACAAGGAGTTTCTAAAGTGCTCGATAGCAATACTCAAAGCAATGATGATTTCTTATTCAACCTGCAAATCAACTCAAACCTTTCTTATACCATTCCTAAATACACGAGTACGTTCTCACTTTTTTATAAGCATATAGGCAGACAACAACAATTTGTGGAAAGAGCTAATGAGCAAGGGGAGCAAGAATTTAGAGCAGGAGTGACTGATCCATACAGTTGGTTAGACGCCACGGTAAATAAATCATTTTTTGATGGCGCATTTATAACTACTGCAGGATGTAGAAACCTCTTTGATGTAACAGCCGTAAATACTACAGCCTTAGAAGGAGGCACTCATAGCGGTCCACCAGCACAAATACCATTGGGCTATGGGCGCTCTTATTTTTTGAAACTAACCTATAATTTAACACTATAAAAATGAAACATTTAAAATTATTTTTATCTCTTTTGATGCTATCAGTTCTACTGTTTTCTTGCAGTAGTGATGATACAAATAAAATTATGTCAGAGCCATTTGTAGCAGCATTTGAGAGCCTTTCTGCAAATCTTGGAGAGATAGAAACGACGCAAGATATTAGCTTAGTGTATTCTGAAACTACGACTACTACTGGGTCAATGAAATTTTCAATAGACGCTATTAATGCTGTATATGGAATAGATTTTATAACAAATCCACCCTTAGAAGAGGGTGTTGTATCATTAGCCATAAATCCCGAGGAAAATGGAACCGCATTTTCATTTGTAAAACTAAATGGAGCATTAGACGAAACAGTTGAGATTAACTTTAACATTCTAATGGTAGACTATCCCAATGCTGTGATACAGGGTAACAGTACCTTCACTCTAAACAGCGCTGCATCGTTAGGCCGTGGTTTCATACCAATGGTAGGCGGCCCTAACCAACAAAACCAAGTATATATAGATTTAAGTACAGAGACACAGTCACCTATCAAGAGAGACACTTGGGATTTAGGTTTTTATGGAGGATCAAACTTTAGAGTAGGCATCAACGGTTCAATTTATATGGCTGCAGCAGCTTTAGAAAGCACCAATATTGATGCAGTTACACAAGCAGATGTTAGTGCTTTACAAGCGCAAGTCGCGGTGGGAACCTTTGATCCTGCAAATGAAGTCTATATTGATAATCCAGATGGGGACATCACAAAAACTGCAATTGCAACAGTAAGTGCAACTGCTGCAGATAACAAAGTGTACCTCGTCAATTTAGGCTACGAAGTAGGAACAGAAACTCCAGCGCCAGGAAGTGCGGCAGTTGCAGGAGATGAAAGAGGTTGGAAAAAAATTAGAGTACTACGGCAAGAGGGCGGCTATTTGTTGCAGTATGCAAATATTAATGATAGCTCACACCAAGAAGTTTTCATCGCAAAAGACATTAATTACAACTTCACATTTTTCAGTTTTGACACCAATAATACACTTTTAGTAGAACCTGAGGCTGAGAATTGGGATATCAATTTCACCGTTTTTACCAATGTACTAGATGGAGCAGGATCTTATGGTTTCTCAGACGGCGCACTCCATAATCGCAAAGGAGGTGTTACCGCTTATACAGTGAACACAGAAGATGTTGCTTATGACGCTTTTGATGCAACAAATGTTAATAATGGCGCATTTTTATTAGATCAACGTACCATAGGTAGTTCTTGGCGCAATGTTATTAATGCAGATAAGGTAATTATTGACACCATTTTTTACATCATAAAAGACCCTAATGGAAACTTTTATAAACTAAAATTTACGGCATTGCTAAGTGACACTGGTGTGCGGGGTTTCCCAGAATTCAAATACAATTTATTATAAATCAAATCAATTATAAATTAACAATAAAAATTAATTACAATGAAAAAGTTATTACTATCGGCTATGCTATTGGCCACGACACTAATGAGCGCTCAAGAAGCAGTAAACATATCTATGGGAGCAGGATATTCAAATGAAGTATACTATAAACTTGATACACAAACCGAAACTATATTTACGGCTGCGAGCTGGGATGTTGCCTTTTTAAGAAACAATCCTGTTGATGTTGGGGTACGCGTAAATGATGGTATTGGGATTAAAGTATATGAAGTGGCAAATACACCAGGAGGGTACGATACGGTCGATGTTACAGATCAAGCCGCTTGGATAGAATTAATTAATAGTGATACAGAATGGAAGGATGGAGCATTTATGAAAGCTTCAGCTGCTTTTGGTTTTGGCGAGTATAATCCATCAACAAACACCGTAGAAGGAACGATTGTATTCGTATTACAATATGAAGACGGAACCTTTAGAAAATTCTTTATCGAGTCTTATTTTGGAGCTTATGATTTTAAATATTCCACTTGGGATGGTGCCAATTGGTCTACAGATATAAACACTACTGTTGCCAATACCTCTAATCCAGATAACATATACAACTATTACAGTTTACAAAATGAAGAAGAAGTAATTGCAGAGCCTGCACAAGGAGACTGGGATTTCGTTTTTAGAAAATACACCACATTTTTAGACCCTCCAGGGCAGTTTTACAATGTTACTGGTGTATTACAAAACCCTACTGTTACCGTTGCTCAAAACGAAGAAACTGGAGTCGCAAATCCTAATGGTTTAGACTATTTAGAAGAAATGAATACGATTGGATTTGACTGGAAAAATTTTACAGGCAGTTGGACAATAAACAGCGACCAAAAGTATTATGTGAAACAAGATAACAATATGGTGTACAGGTTATTCTTCACAGGTTTTGATGGTTCATCGACGGGTAACTTAACCTTTGAGTTTGAAGATGTATCAGGTCTTTTAGGTTTTGAAAATGTAACAGAAAATGTTTCCTTCGGAATGTATCCAAACCCTTCAATGGATGGAAAAGTAACTATTGTATATGAAAACACAGGCTCAGTAACAGAGAACAACGCAGTAAAAATCTATGCAATGACTGGTGCCGAGGTATTCGTTACAGCGGTTTCAAGTAGCAATGGTTTTTATAACAAATCACTAGATGTCTCTTCATTACAAAGCGGTATTTATATGGTGAGTTTTCAATCTGGAGATGCTAACGTGACTAAAAAATTAATTATAAAATAATAATTCTGAAATGAAAAATATAATATTAACACTCCTTGCGCTGGGACTTACATTTTCAGCTATAGCACAGAAGAAGAAACAAAAGCAAGATGCCGAAGCCATTAAAAAAATGTGTGGCTGTTATGAGGTGACGTTCAACTTTGCTGAGACTTTTAATTATAGCAGTGATTCCTTGTACAAACCTTCTAAAGTTAAAGAAGACAAGGCGCTAGAATACGCCGGCTTAGTGATAGATGAGAATGATAAAATCTCTATTCAGCATTTGCTGCAAGTAGGAAACCCGGCAGATCCTATGGTTATCAAACACTGGCGTCAAGATTGGTTATTTGAGAATACAGATTTTTACATGTATAACACAGATAATCAATGGGCTTTTGAAGAAAAATCAAAGAGCGAAGTAAAAAATCAATGGACGCAAAAGGTTTATCAAGTAGATGATAGTCCACGCTACGAGGGTTCTGGTAGTTGGGTGCACGTAGACGGAAAAAGTTATTGGGAAAATACTACCGCAGCACCATTGGCCAGACGTGAGTATACTACCCGCAGCGACTATAACTTGATGATGCGTGGTAACCGTCACGAGATTACTAATTACGGCTGGGTACACGATCAAGATAACAGTAAGATTATACGTGAAGAGGGAAAAGAAGATGTTATTCTAGCTAAAGAAAAAGGCTATAACACCTATGTAAAAGTGGAGGATAGTCGTTGTAACGCAGCTGCTAATTGGTGGGAAGATCATACTAATAAGTGGCTAACTGTTCGTGCAAAATGGGATGAGGTTTATGGTCGAAATCAAGATTTAAACTTAGAAGAGAAGGTGGATAACAAAGCACTTTACAAGCATCTTTTTGATGACACAATTACAGAAGAGTCACAGATTAACCCTGTGATTGAGTCTTTCGTGAAAAAACTATAATATGATAAAGCAACTCATTCTTTCTATTATTCTTGCGCTATGCGTTTCTTCGGAAATGTTAGCAGAAGAAAATGTATTACTCTCAAGAGCGTATTGGAAAGCTAATCCAACAATAGCAAAAGTAAAAATGGCTATTGCTGAAGGGAATGATCCTTCAGCATTAAATGAAAATGCATTTGATGCTGTAGTGTACGCCTTACTTGAAAAAACAAATGAAGACGTTATTAAGTACTTGTTATCCCTAGAAGGAAATACTATTGAAAAACGCACACACGATAGTCGCACATATATATTTTGGGCCGCCTATAAAGGGAATGTGGAAATAATGAAATACCTCTTTAATAAAGGAGCGCTCATTAATATTAGAGACAGTCATGGAAATACTCCAATAATATTTGCAGCCGCTTCTGGACAAACAAATATCAACGTATATGATTTGTTTGAAAAGCAAGGTGCCGTTTTAAAAGACGAAGTGAATGAAGATGGCGTGAATGCATTATTCCTTGTTGCTCCCTATCTAGAGAGCGATAAAGCCTTGTCTTATTTTATTAGCAAAGGATTTAATGTTAAAGATAAAGACCCAATAGGAAATACCCTCTTTAATTATGCCGCTAAAAAGGGGGATATCCATTTCTTAAAATTACTTATCGAAAAAGGGATTGACCCTACAGTAAGGAATAAATACGGCGGAAATGCAATGCTGTATGCAAGTCAAGGAACTCGAAATCACGAAAACACCTTAGAAACCTATCAGTTTTTAGCTTCCCTAGGAGTAATCATAAACGTTGTAGGAGATAAGGGTAGAAACCCACTGCATGCTATTGCGTATAATAGTGATGACATTTCAATTTTCAACTATTTTATAGAAAAGGGCGTTGCGGTTAACCTACAAGATGTAGGCGGTGACACGCCATTTATGAACGCAGCAAATAGTAATAAACTATCCGTCGTTAAATTTCTATCAGATTTTGTAGAAGACATCAATTTAAAGGATAAAAATGGGCGCTCTGCATTAGCTATGGCGGTCAATAGAAATACAATAGCTGTTGTACAACTTCTTTTAAAACAAGGAGCAGCTATTAACACAAAAGATAAAAACGGAAATTCATTAGCCTTTTATTTATTGAATACTTTCAAAAAAAATGAATCAAAAGTATTTGAAAGCAAGCTAGAGCTGCTTACTAAGGAAGGATTGTCGATGAATCAAACCCAGAATAAGGGAAATACCTTACTACATATTACTTCTCAAAAGAATAACCTACTATTATTAAAACGTTTGATGAAGTTTAAAATACCAATAAATTCTAAAAACGAGGAAGGTTATACTGCTTTGCATATTGCCGCAATGAAAACTGATAATGCGTTAACTCTTAAATACTTATTAAGTCAAGGAGCGAACAAAACTATTAAAACTGAATTTGAAGAAACCGTATTTGACTTAGCCAGTGAAAATGAATTACTTCAAAAACAGGACTTAAAATTTCTTCAATAATAATAATAATCTCTAACCAACCAGATTATTTGTTGAGAAGAAAGATGGGCTCGTTCCTTAGTCGTGTTTGGCCGGGCCCTAATTAATAATTTACATAATGATGAAAAACTTCATAAAATATTTTCCAATTGCACTACTAGTTACTGTTTTAATAACAGCATTTTCAAGTGTAAATACTACAGCAGTAAAGTGTATGATTCAAATGACAAACTACACCGGTGAAGGAGCTTATGTCGTAATTTCCTTATTAAACCCAGAAGGGGAATATGAAGAAACATTATATGTGCAAGGAAAAGATAGCGAATGGTATAGTGAAATTCCTGAATGGTGGAAGTTTTACGGTAAGCAACGACCACAAATAGATGCCATTTCTGGAGCAACTATAAGCGGCGGTAGTCGTATTGTTAGTATCATAAAAATACCGAATAACAAGATAAATAATGGGTGTAAAATTCGGTTTGAAACTGCTGTAGAAGATCAAGAATATTATAAAGAAGATGTTCAATTTGAGCTCACTTCTGAAAGTTTAAAAAGCAAAGTTGAAGGAAAAGGTTTTATCAGATACGTACGTATGCTGGCAAGATAATATGAAAAAATAAACGTGTAAAATCAAGGTGTACATCTGAAGTTAATACTATAATTATGATAGGTTCGTTATGGCGGTATAGCCACTTTTTACTCGCTATAATTTCAGCGTTATTTCTAATAATTGCATCCATTACGGGTGCTATTCTTGCAATAGAACCTATTGCCGAAATTTCAAAAAATCATGCTGCAACTAATTTAGATAATGTTAGCGTTTCGGAAGTTGTTACAGTATTAAAGGATAGGTATAGCGAAGTTCTAGAATTGGAGGTTACCCCAGAAAATTTTGTAAAGGCATCTGTATTTACAAAAAAAAGTACTGGCGAGACACTCTATATTAATGCAAGCACTGGTGACAAACTAGGAGAAGTAGTAGCTCAATCTGTCTTTTTCAATTTGATAACAAACGTACATAGATCCCTATTTTTAAAAAGTTTAGGACGGGGCATTATGGGGTTTGTTTCATTTTTACTCTGCTTTATTACTGTAACGGGACTGTTGTTATTGGCGGAAAGACAAGGGGGGTTTCAAAAGTGGTTTTCAAAAGTTAGAGAAACAGATTTTGGACAGCGATATCATATCATTTTTGGTCGCTGGTTTTTAATCCCATTAGTTATCGTAGCAGCCACCGGCGTCTATCTTTCTGCTGAAAAGTTTTCATTACTTCCAAAAAGCTCATTGGTACAAGAGAATACTGTGACGGCCGCGAAAAAAGAACAAAATAACGCCTCTCAATCTGACATATTTAATCGCCTAAAATTATCTGAAGTTCGAAAAATAACCTTTCCATTTTCTGAGGATCCAGAAGATTATTTTCAAGTTGCACTTCACGATAAAGAATTACGTATTGATCAATATACAGGCGAAATTATAAGCGAAGTCTCTTATCCTTTTGTGCAACTAGCATCACGATGGAGTATGGAATGGCACACAGGGCAAGGAAGTATTCGTTGGTCTATCATCCTATTATTATCAAGTCTAAGTCTTCTGTTTTTTATATTCTCAGGACTTTCTATGGGCTTAAAACGAACTAAGAACTCTTTAAAAATGATTTCAACAAAAAACAAAGATGAAGCCGAATACATCATATTAGTAGGCTCAGAGACGAGAAATACGTTTGCATTTGCAAATGCTTTTAACAATGCATTACTAAACAATGGGAAAAGTGTGTTTATGTCAAATCTAAATGATTATGACACCTACAAATCTGCAACGCACCTCATTGTTTTTACAGCAACTTATGGCGCTGGTCATCCACCAAACAATGCCCTAAAATTTGAAGCTCTTTTTAATACTACAACACCTAAGCAAAATTTAAAATTTACAGTGCTAGGTTTTGGTTCACTTCTTTATCCTCAATACTGCCATTTTGCTTTAAAAGTAGACTCGATCCTCCAAAAACACGAAGCGTTTACACCTTTAATTCCATTAGTGAAAATTAACAACCAGTCTCAAGTCGCTTTTAAAGATTGGGTAAAAGCATGGAATGCTGCTAAAGAGATGAAACTAACAGTTGTAATGCCTTTTAAAAGGAAGAAAAAAGCAATAGAACATAATTTTGAAGTACTAGATCGTACGTCACTAAATATTAATAAAACATTCCTTTTAAAACTTAAGCCTCCAACAAATATAGAATTTCAATCTGGCGACTTAATTTCAATCATACCACCAAATAGTGAAAAAAAGAGAAGTTATTCTATAGCAAAAATAGGCGATCATATTCTGCTAAGTATAAAATGGCATGAGCAAGGATTATGTTCAGAGTATCTTTCTAGATTAACGTTTGGCGATTCCATTGCGGCTAGTATTCAGCAAAATAAATCTTTTCATCTACCTCAAAATGCCCCCGCTATTTTTGGCATTGCCAATGGAACTGGAATAGCCCCATTTTTAGGTATGGCGACTAAAAACAAGGAACAAGCCTTTCATTTACTTTGGGGAGGTCGCGTAGATGCTTCCTTTAAAATTTACGAAGAATTAATTGTGCCGTATTTAAAATTGAAAAGCAAGAACGATAAAACTGAAAATACTACGAGGACTTATCAGGTTGCCTACTCTCAAATGCGGAAAAAGGAATATGTCCAAGATATCCTTTTAAGGAATCAAGAAGACATCGCACAAAAACTATGCGACGGCTGTGTATTTATGATATGTGGTTCTATGACCATGCAGCAAGAGGTTTTAAACACATTAGATACCATTTCAAAAATACAATTACAACAACCACTATCAGATTTTGAAAATAATAACCAGCTGTTATTAGACTGCTATTAAATTATAGGCGAACTATGTGTAATCAAGTTAAAACAATATCAAAAAATTGCAACGGCCAACTCACATTTTGTGAGGATTGTAAGGTCTACAAACTTATTTTTAATAATATTTTTCTTGAGTTTAAAGAGAAAGAATTGAAATCATTTAAAAGTTACGTAGCCACTATTGAAATTGAATATTGGGAAACCAAATATGATGGAATAGTCATGAAACGAAAAATTCCAATAGGTACTATGCAAAATAACCTATCTATGGTTTTTAACAAACAAGAGATTGCATCTTTAAAGTCACTGCTTTCGATAGCAGAAAAAAAGACTAACCTGATGTTATCAGTCCTAGATATTGATTATACCACATTTTTAAATTAGATTATATGGTCGATACACATGTGCTATATTCTAATGATTTTGGTATCGGATTTTACTGGATACAAAAAGGATCTGTTCAGAAAAAATTCATACAACTGATTTTTCGGGATACAGGATTGAGTTTAAACAGTAACGAACTAGCTGTGTTTATTAAAAACACAAAAGCCGCCTTAAAAAGATCTGCGTCGTGTTCAAGTTGTAAGTTAAAAGCTGAATGCAAATCTATCTTACTTGAGACCCCTGCATCACAAGTTAGTTTTGCTATGAATATTGAAGAACTTATTGCGGTAGAGGATTTACTTAAAGGGGTACAGTTTACAATTGCCCTAGAGAAGCTACTAGACCTATAAAATAAAGGAATCTTAAAGCTTCACCTGCAACAACGCATACCAAGTTCTTTGCTGACTCGGTAAAATTCCAGGCCCAGGATATCCCGTTGCTCTTCGTGTAAAATAACTGTTGTCGAGCACATTATTAATTCCTGTTTCTAGTTTAAAAATGTTGTAGGAATATGATACGGAAAGATCTAAAATATCATACGACGGAATTTCACCTATAATCCCACTCTGGCTCGTTAAATCTCTAGGCGAATTTGTTGCATCTGTAAACTGCTTTGACAAATACGTATACTGTACACTCCCTAAAAGATTTTTATATCCAAAACCCATACCTGTTTTTAAATTGTATTTCGGAATAAACTCCACCTTATTTCCTATTACATTATTTGCTAAGGAAGCATTATATTCACTCTCCGTAAACGCGAAATTTGAAAATATATTTAAGCGATAATCTTCATTTTCCGAAAATGTGTCCCATATATTCCAATCAACAAAACTCTCTAAACCATAGGTGATTGCATCTCCAATATTACCCCTAAATTGTTCTACTTGAATATCACTCAAGGATCTATTAATAAGTCCTATTCTATCTTGATAACTCAATAAAAACAAGCCAATATCATAAGAAACATTCTTTTTAAATTTTCCCCGAGCACCTATATCAAATGTATAGCCTTCTTCATCTGTAATGTTAGGATCTACAGTTAAGGAAGGGTTTACCACCCTAATATCATTATAGGTTACAGAACGATAATTCTGGCTAATATTTCCATACAACTCCGTAGCATAGTTAAATTTGTGACTAAGTCCTATTCCAAAAAGAAAAAAGTTACGCTCAAACGTTCGGGCTTCTGGGATTGTCTCATTTGTTATTGGATTACCAGCTAAATCCAGAATTATATTTCTGTAAAACCCGTCGCTTTCAGTTTTAATATATTCAAATCTAAAACCAGGTGTTACTGAAAACTTTTCTGATAGTTTAAAAATATTTTCCCCAAACAGTGAAAGATTTAAATTAGGAAAATTAAAATCACTTTGCCTTGGATAGGCTGGAAACTCTACATTAGCCGAATTAAAATTTGCATCTATACCTGTTGTTCCTGGGCCTTGGCGTTCACTATTATTAGAATTATAAAACTTTGTGCCTAAAAGCAAGGTGTTTTTCTCATTAAACAAATTATAACGTGTTAATATTCGTGCTTCAGCTCCCCAGTTTCTGTAAATACCTTCAAGGAGTTCTCTTGGCGCTTCTAAATCATCATTTTGAGAGACACGATTTTCTCTAAAACCAACAGATCTTCTACTAGCATCTAGTGCAAACAGATTAACTGATCCTTCTGTCTTTTCAGAAAATTGATGTCTTAATTTCAAGGCATATAGCTTCCAGTCTACTTTAAACCAGTTACGAGTTCGATTACTAAAAGTTGGATCTGATTCAAATTGCGCATCTGTAAGTCCGCCAGGTTGCTGGGCTAGATAGTCTAAATAACTAAACTCAAAGGCGATATTCGTTTTCTCACTAATCTCATAATCAACATGAGCGTAGGCATTAAAAGATTCAAACTGAGAATTAGGCCTAAAGTCGTTTCCTTTTTTAAAATTTCCGTAGACATAATAGCCGAGTTTTCCAAGGGTTCCGCTCAAACTATTAAAGCTGGTAAAAAGTTCATTACTCCCTAGAGACTGTCTTGAAATAAACGCTATCTTTTTATTGGGGTTCGGGCGTTTCAATTTAAAATTAATAAGCCCCCCAAACTGCGTCCCGTACTGCAATGAAGCTGCACCACGCACTACTTCAATTTGTTCAATAGCTTCTGCAGGTGGTGTATAGTAACTTTCTGGATACCCTAAGACATCTGCAGAAATATCATAGCCGTTTTGTCTAGTATTAAAGTTAGAAGTTCGGTTAGGATTTAAACCTCTACCCCCTATGTTAAGCTGCAAACCTGCATCATTATTTTCAAAGATATTGAGGCCCACTACCTGAGCGTAAATTTGTCGTGCATTATTACTTGCGGTATTCACGGTAAGATTATCAAGGAGTACCACTTCACTCTTTTTACCTGCGTAAATGGCTGTTCCTTCTACCTCGCTTAATTGGCGTAATGCAAAAATTCTTTCTTTACGCTTTGTAATTACAACCTCGTTTAACTCCTCTCCTAAAGGTGAAAGGTTAATTTTAATAGACGCGTCCTTAATGATGTTTACTTGCAATTCTAATACCTCAAACTCAAATGAAAAAGCCACTAATTGATAGTCCCCTTTAGGTATGCTTTTAAAACTAAAAGCACCTATAGAATCACTACTTGTTGAAATCCCTAATTGCGTAATATACAACTCAGCATTTTTAATTAAAACACTGCCATCTTCAGAAACCACTGTGCCAGATAATTGATACTGCGCTGATACCAAAAAGGACCAGAGTAAAAAGAACATCAGTACTAACCGCTTAAAAAAAATAGACTGCATATGTATTGTATTGGTATTATAATCCTTTAATTGAATCATTAAAGGGCATTAAAAAGTCTCGAGAACCATAATCCTCATTCACTTCCATTAAATTAACTGCCGGGTCAATATAAGGCTCACTAAGTCGGCCATTTAATGCTACATAACTCTCTACAAAAACACCTATATTTTCGTGTCCTTGATTACTAAAATGTTCTCCTAAAAAATGTGCATACTGAATAATAAAATCTGGTTGTGTGCTCATTTGTTTTTCTTGAAACGTGGTTAAAAAATCTGAGTTATTCACTAGAAATTTTTTACCAGATTTTAAGTCTAAAATTTTAAACTGAGCATAACCAGCTTTTTCCATTAACATTACTCTCCAAGAAAAACGATAGCCTTCTTCCGTCCAAAAAAGCTCACCAGGATAGGCTAAATAACGCCACGGCAAAAATACTTGAACTACAAGAAAAAAGCTTATAATCACTAGAGGTATTTTAGAAGTGTATTTAAATGGTGCTATTGATTTTAGGTCTGCAAATCTAGCTTTGGAAATTTTAAATATTCTAGATATAAAATTTATACCTTTTTGATGTACCGTTGCATCAAAGAATATTAAAGTACTCACAATCATTACAAACGGAAATACACCGATAGGAAATAAAACACGCGTTAAAACGTGAAAAACAACAACTAAAAAGAACGCTACTTTTCTAGTTGGTTTATATAAAAGTAATAAGGGTATCGTTAAATCGTAGACCATTCCAGACCAACTAAACGCATAATGAAGCCACTCTTGCTGAAGGATATTCCCTATTAAAGGAATATCATACTTAGAAGGAAGCCAAATTTTTAAAGGCATTGCTTCTATTAACCAATCACTATTTAACTTAGCCAATCCTGCATAAAAATAGACAATGACTAATAGCGCCTTTATAACATCTATAGTCCAACGCGGAATCATAGAAAAACTAAGCGCCTTATTTCTATAAGCATCTAAAGAAAAATAAGCATTAGCTGGAAGGAATATTAAAACAAACGCCATGCAACTTATAAAATAGTAATGGTTGAGGTAGGTGGTCTTGTCTATTAGTTCAATATATGTGAAGCTTAAAAAAAAGATAATTATCGCTAGACGGTATTTAAAACCAATAGCTACAAAAAGTGCTGAAATACCACAGACTAAAAAAAGCGCATAATTGAAGACACCTAAGGATTGTACCCATTCAAAACCAAAATATTTAAAATGAAATGACGGATCAATATAGAGTGTTTTTATCCATCCATATGATGCGAACCTAATGATACTGTAACACATCATAAAACCAAACAAAACGCGAAAGACTGCCAATGGGGCAGCCTTTGTTGTTGTATTTAAATATGAGTTAATTTTTTGAACCAAGACTTTTACACGTTTTGAATCAAGATTAGGAATTGTGACATAACTTAGTATTTACGCTTTAAATTTCAAAATGATATAAGACTAAAAAACATACCGTCTTACGCTTTTTTTTAATCTCCATCTGCATCAACATAATTAATATCAATACCCAATGCTTGGAGCATATCTACTTTTAATAAAATTACGTTACGTTGTAATTCGTCATAAGTAGAAAGCATTTTACTATTATCCTGCAGCACTTGTTCTGAGAAATTAGCAGAAAGCGCATTAATTTTAGTCTCTGAAGCATCAAATTGATTATTAATTAAGGTACTTAAATCACTACCGTTTTTAACGCTATTTAAAGTATCCAAATAGGCTTTTAGCCCGGGGCCTGCTTGTATACCAAATCCGTTGAAAAAATTACGCGTTGCACTTAGTGCATCTTGTAATAATAACTTAGATTCATTTTCTTTAAAAAACCCTTCCACATTCTGTGGTAAGGGATTTGTAGAAAAAACTCCCGCAGGAATGCCTACTTTACCTGCACGTAATGCTTTTTCATAATAAAACATAAATGCATTTACCGTTTGATCTACTGCCCCTGTTGCTGATGAACTTGTGTTTACAACATAAATAGCACGGAAACTTGTATTCCAATCATTTAAAACTTCATTTGTAAGTGACTTGATTGTTGCACTTAACGCTTTCAAATAATTCTTAGCATTTTCTGATTCTGGATTTGTTGTATAAAAAGCAACTGTTTCCTCATCAGAGCCTAACCCATTTAACAAATAATCTAATGCCGAAAAGCCTTGCTCATCAATAGTTGATGGTAAATCAAAGTTCCAAACACCTGCTGTAATGAGCTCGTGAATACCACTAGCATTTGCTGGATATACGTTAAGCCTATTTCTATAATTTAATGTTTCGGCTTTGCCAATTTCAAACATAGATACTTTTTGGAAAGAACGATAAGCAACCAACCAGTTTTCACGAACACTCTGCAATCCTTCTAATGATGGAGCAGTATTAAAGGTAATGATACTTTCATCTAAACCAGAAACTTTTACTGAAAAATCAGTATACGCAGGAATAATAAAGTTATCTGCCCAATGAACTAACATTGCACCTCTATCAAAGCTAATATCTTGCGTATCGTCTACTAGATTACTATCATCTGTTTCACAAGCGACACCAATAAATAAGGCGATTATTAATAAAGTTTTCCAAATTTTCATAGTTCTTTCTTTTTGCAAATTTACTAAAAAGCAACCGTTTAATAAATCCAAACGATTACTAAACTTTCCTTAAATATGTTCTTAATTCGTACTTGCAGCTTGTGATACTGTAAAGTTAAATCTTGAAGCTATTGACTCTGAAATAGCGTCTAAAGTAGCTGGAGTTAAATCCCATAAACCATTAGGACCATCTGTTAATAAATCATCTACAAAAGAAGTAACTTCAGATGGTGTGAAATAAGAGGCATCATCTTGACTGTTTCTTGTGTAACGTAAACTTGTTACTAAACCATATCCTTCAGAAAGATCATGAAAAGCAGTACCTAAATTATTATTCTCTATAGCAAATTTACCGTTTTGCAAATAATAAATTGCCCTTATAGCAATGGCTTCAGAGACTTTTAAACGTATAATAGCAGCTTGCTCATTACGTACATCATAATTTTTTGCTACAATGGCCGCACGTCCTAATTTGAATGCGTCGAATATTGTTTGGGTAATTCCAGTAAAATCAGCATCTCCTTCAACACGTCCTAAATATTTATTCAAAAAATTATCTCCTTCACCAATTGCAGCAACGGGATTTTCTGGATTTTCAGCGCCACCAAAAAGGTATCCATATCCTTCATCCCATTTGTGCTCCATGGTTGTGTATGGTTTCCCTTCTACTTTAATTCCAGCATCGTTATCTGCAACATTTGTAGCTTCATCAAGCACTGATGTACTTAAGTAATTATTTAACATTTGATCCATCATTAAGGATCCTATTAGCCCTTTCGCAAATACTTGGTTGTATTCAAGACCATTTCCTGCTACGTAACGTGTTGAAGATTCATCCGCTATTTGACCCGCTACTCCAGGTTCAGCTAGTGCATCACGTTGGGGAGCAATTTCATTCATCTGCACTGCTATGTATGAATCAAATGTGTTTTTTATAGCAGCTGCTTCCGTAGCATTTGAACCAAAATAATCTCTAGATGCAGCTACTTTACTTCGCACACTTTTATTAGAAGCGTTTAAGTCTGCATCATCAAAGTCATTTGCTTCTTCTACGTGAGCAAACATTGCTAAGATGGACGCTTCCGTTGCCGTATCCCAATCTTTAAATGCGGTAACAGTCGCTTCTGCCATTAAAATACGTGTTGTTTGTCCTGAGAACGCCACTGTTGACTCGCTGTCTCTGTTAAACGTATACGCTGCAGGAGCAGTTACCTCAATCACTTCAGTCGTTTCTACTACTTCATCATCATCTGATGAACAAGAAATAAATAGTGTTGTTGCTATAATTGATAATAATCTTAGATTTTTCATTTAAACTTATTTAGATTTAATATAAATAGACGGTTAATTAGGCCGCAAAAATAAACACCTTTAGTGCTTCCCACAAGCTTATTTATATTTAATCCAAATAAACTTAAGGTTCATTTCATAGGCAATTGAAATTCAGTACTATACAAAAAAAATACTTCGAACAATCATTAAATGACTATTGGAAGTATTTGTAATGAACTGAAAACAAGACTACTTAAACAGCCCAGCCATTTCTTTTTGATATATTAATCGTTGTAATTGAGCCCATTGCAAGATGCTCTTAGTATTTTCTTCACTTAGATCACCATGTATCCACGTGTATGAATCTAAGGGCATTTCGCCCTCTTCAACATATTCAATTAGTTCATCTAGCTTATGATCTTTCTTTTTAGCAGAATATGATTCCCAAGAAGATACATCAAAATGTTTTTTCCCATCTTCCACGTGTTCTTCTAGAAAAAACGACGCAGGTGCAATTTCAGCATACCAAGGATATACTGTTTGATCGCTATGACAATCATAACAATTAGTCTTAAAAACGGCCGCTAGTTCTGGAGAGACATTTGCTTCTTCTTCAAAATATGCTACGGTTTCATAGCCCCCTTCGTTTTTCTCTGGCCTATAGAATTGTATTAAGACAAGGGCTACTAATGCTGCTATTAAAATATATTTTACAAATTTCATACGTTTTGGTTTTACCGTTCACAAAAATAAAAATTATTTAGAATAATTATAAGCAAGAAACTTTTATTTAATATTATTGGGCACTAAATAGTTTTCATGAAATTAATAACAACCTTTCTAATATCATAGGCAAGCTCTGTTTTAAGTGGGATATAGACACTTTTTACACCCGGATTTTCTGGAGTCAAAAACGGAATATCAAATCCTTTCAACAAATAATCACTAAATGCAATAGTGTATACTTGGGCATCCAGTATTGGGGATCCTTTTAAAGTCCACACATCGTTATTATTTTTTGTCATCGCATATCGCTGCAGATAAGCGCCTGTACCACTGGCAGATTCACCAAAATCCAGAATTTCTATTAATAATTCCCCTGTGACCTCTGCTTTAAGAACCGCACCTCCAAATGGCAATACCCTAAAAATATCTATTGCCGTAATATTACCTTCTAGATTGTCGTCTAATCTAAAAGACCCGCTGTTCACTAAAGCACCATCCACAAGTGTATCAAAGCTTTTTGCCATTGCCTGAGAGAAGATTTGTCCAAGATTGGTCTGCTTACTTCTACCTCCAACATCTGTACCATCTAGCGGTATTTTGGCAAAATAAATCACCTCATCCGGATCCCCTACTACTTGCTTAATCTCTGTGTCTAGAATATTTTCCCAAGTAGTTACAACTGCCTGCACAGAAGGCAATGATGGTGTTTTATCTGTAATAAGCACTAACTCAGAATCTATCGCCAAGATCTCAGAACCTAAATCATAACGCAGCGTATGCACATACATGGATTTTGCATTTGCATCTGCTTTTGCTATATGAGTCCCTCCAGCAGGAACATACATATTACTATGTTCATGACCACCCATAATTAAATCAATATTCTCAAATGCCTCGGCTACCTTCATATCTTGTGCTAATGAAAGATGTGTGAGCCCAACTATAATGTCTGACTTTGCAGATTCTAAAGCCGAATACGCACTGCCTGCTTCTAGCAAATAATCACTGTAATACACATAGTCTATGGGGTTAGAATCTATAGTTACACTAAAAACGCCTAGTCGCAATGGGTATTCTTTCCCTATATCAATATCATAAATAATGGTTTCTGAAATAGGAATACTATCACCCTCTTTAATAGCGTGAAACACTCTTACATCTTCCCCATTTTTCTGATACACGTTTGCCGAAGTCCACTCAAATTCGCTTTCATTGAGCCGCTCCTGTAACTCTTGTTCTTTTAAATCAAACTCGTGATTACCAAAGGTAGCGAGATCAAATTTCATCGCATTCATCACCTCAATCATCTGTCTCCCGCGTACTCGTTTCCCATCCACCTTGAGCGTTCCTACCAACGACGGATTCAAAAAATCGCCCGCCATCATTAAATACGTATTTGGGTTTTGCTCTCTTATACTATCTGCCACATAAGCCACACGTGCCATCCCTCCTTCTTTGCCACCACTTAATGGCGATATTTCATATACATCGTTTACTTGTAATAGCTTGATGGTAACAACCTCGCTCTTCGGTTGCATTACTAGCTGCTTAGATTTGCAACTCGTAATAAGAAAAAAGAGTGCAACAGGTATTATGTAGCGTATTGAATATGGAGTATGGAGTATGGATTTTTTCATTGTATTATTCTCAGGTTTTCGGTTATCAGTTTTGGGTGCTTGGCTGAATGTTGCGGCATGTCGTAAATCTTCATTAGTTTCTGAAAACTGAATAAATTTCAGTACAATTCGAGTTCAGAAGAATAGGTCTGTAATGCGGTTAATTTTCATTAACAACAAGTTGCACTATATTCATATTTTAACCTGTCTTTCTCAATTTTTACTCAGTCCCGACGCTTCGGGAGATTTTAAATCTTAGTCACGCTAGCTCAATTTATATTAATCTCCTCTTTTTTCAACCTCATCTACAACTTCGATTTCAATTTCAATTTCACCGCTAGTGATACTTCGTAAAAATCTTAGTAGCCTCATTATGACTACTTTCAAAACTCATCGGGTTAATATTACAATCAACCTTCTCAGCCGTAAAATAGCTTAACATTTTTTCTGTTGGCATATTGCCAGTGAGTTCGTCTTTTGCCATTGGGCAACCTCCAAAGCCTTGTATAGCGCCATCAAAACGTCTGCAGCCAGCTTTATACGCAGCATTCATTTTTTCATGCCACGCAGTAGGGGTTGTATGTAAATGTGCACCAAACTCGATGTTTGGATATTTCGGTATTAAGCTTTTAAAGAGGTATTCTATGGTTTCTGGATCTGAAGTTCCTACGGTATCACTAAGTGATAAAATAGTCACACCCATTGCTGCTAGCTTTTCTGCCCATGCTCCTACTATCTCAACATTCCAAGGGTCACCGTAAGGATTCCCGAAGCCCATAGAAAGATAGGTCACCACTTCTTTGTTTGTGCGATCTGCAATGTTTAAAATTTCAGAAAGGGTTTCTATAGATTGTGCAATTGTCTTGTGCGTATTCCGCATCTGGAAATTCTCTGAAATTGAAAAAGGATAGCCTAAATACTGTATTTCATCATGTTTCGAAGCACTCTCTGCGCCTCTTACATTTGCAACAATCGCGAGTAGTTTACTCTCCGTCTTTGATAAGTCAAGTTTTGATAACACTTCTGCTGTATCCACCATTTGCGGAATTGCTTTTGGTGACACAAAGCTCCCAAAGTCTATAGTATCAAAGCCACAACGCAATAAGGATTGCAGATACTGCACCTTACTTCCTGTAGGGATCCAGTCTTTTATGCCTTGCATCGCGTCACGAGGACATTCTATAATTTTGACTTTTTGCATTCCCGTAAAGATAGAATTTATAATTAAAAATTTAGATTTTCAGAATTCAGAATCACAAGGAGTTATTTACAGGAGAATAAAAACCCCAATCCCCACAAAAACAACAATTTGCAACCATTTTAAAGCCAAACCTATAGCACTATACTTCTTAATATAAGAGGATATCGCTCCTGCTAGTAGTGCGATACTGCTGAACACCACAAAAGAGACCAACATAAAAGTAATTCCTAGAACATAAAACTGGTATACGGTATTTCCTTCGGGCTCCCAGATAAAGGCAGGAAAGAAAGCCAAGAAAAAAATCATCACTTTCGGGTTCACCAAGTTCATAATCACACCTGTTTTAAATAAAACCCAATAGGATTTCTTTGTGTCATCCTTTGCAGACGCTAAGGTTTCTGTTTCAATACTCTCATTATTGATTACGATCTGGCTATCGCTTCTAAATACTTTAAATGCCAAATAGAAAAGGTACAAGGCACCTAGGAGTTTAATCGCAAAAAATAATGTTTCCGAAGCAGTGATAATTGCCGATATACCAAAAGCCAAAAGCGAAGTGTGTACGATGCACCCGCTAATGAGACCCGCAGTCGTTGCGACACCACTTTTCACTCCATTGGTGAGTGATTGCGTAAGTACATAAATATTGTCTGGGCCTGGTGAAATTGCTAATGCGATGGTTGCGAGTGCAAATGAGAAGAGCGTTTCGACCATTGTTTTATTGCGCTAAAATTGCCTTATTAATGCGACCTATAAGCGCTGGCCCTTCATAGATAAAGCCTGTGTATAATTGAACTAAACTCGCACCTGCTTCTATTTTCTCTAGCGCGTCTTCTGCAGTATGAATACCACCTACACCAATAATTGGGAACCCACGATTGCTGTGGTCTGCTAAAAACTTTATGACCGCTGTGGAGCGCTTACCAAGTGGTTTTCCACTCATCCCACCCATTTCTTTTTTGTTTTCTGAAACGAGACCGTCACGAGATATGGTCGTATTCGTGGCGATTACTCCATCAATTTTTGTGGTGGCAACAATATCTACAATGTCCATCAATTGCTCATCTGTAAGATCTGGAGCAATTTTTAAGAGTATCGGTTTTCTCGTGCTTTTTGCATTATTCTTTTCTTGCAATGTATTTAATAGCGCCGTTAATGGTTCTTTGTCTTGCAGTGCACGAAGGTTAGGCGTGTTTGGCGAACTTACATTAACCACAAAATAATCTACATACTCAAACAGCGCCTCAAAGCAGATGACATAATCATCTACGGCATTTTCATTAGGTGTTACTTTATTTTTCCCGATGTTCCCGCCTATAAGTACGTGCCCTTTTTCTCCTAGTTTAGGATTTTTCTTTAAGCGCTCTACTGCTTCTACAACACCACCATTATTAAAACCCATTCTATTGATAATCGCTTGGTCCTCTTTTAAACGGAATAAACGCTTCTTTGGATTTCCATCTTGAGGCTTAGGGGTAATTGTACCAATCTCAATAAATCCAAACCCGAAATTATGCAACTCCTTGTACAACTTGGCATCTTTATCAAAACCAGCGGCAAGCCCAACGGGATTTGGAAATGTCAACCCAAAGAGATTTCGCTCTAACTTTTTGTCTGTGACCTTGTAAAAACTTTTAAAAATCCCCCCCAGTTTACATTGGCTCGCCAGGCGAATCATATTAAAGGTAACATAATGCACTTTTTCTGGATCTTGTTTAAAAAGTAAAGGGCGAAGTAAGATTTTATACATAGGTTGATTATTGTATTGCAAAAATAAGATAGAATAAACGATTACCTAGAATGATTTCTGAAATATCTAGGGTGCACTATTAGAGAGGTATAATTGATTGTAGCGTTTCTGCATATAAGCGATAAGAACTTATAGAACTCGGGTTCCACTCTCTAAAATCAATATATCTTTGAAAGCACCCAAAAATTTAATAACAAATCAAGCCAAAGTCTCACATCCTACCAGTTATTGTCTTTGCACAGTTTTTCTGTACTTCCCTTTGGTTTGCAGGCAATGGCGTAATGACAGATATCATTCGTGGATTCTCATTAGTGGAAAGCGCGCTATGGACGTTAACTACGATGGTACAATTAGGTTTTATTGCGGGAACATTACTCTTCGCCTTATTGACGATTGTGGACCGGTTTTCTCCAAGTAACGTATTCTTAACCTGCGCAATACTTGGCGCTACTGTGAATGCTGGAATACTATGGGAAGAGAATTCGCTAAGCACGCTACTCATATTGCGTTTTTTTACAGGGTTCTTTTTAGCAGGCATCTATCCTGTAGGAATGAAAATAGCATCAGATTATTATAAAAATGGACTGGGAAAAGCGCTCGGTTTTCTTGTAGGTGCACTTGTTTTAGGCACCGCACTACCACATCTTTTAAAAGATATTGCATCAGACTTGCCTTGGCAATCTGTTATTATTGCTATTTCATTATTATCTCTAGTTGGTGGCGCCTTAATGATGCTCTTCATTCCTAACGGGCCCTATCGCACTGCCAGAAAAAAATTAAAATTAACGAGTATCTATATCATATTCAGAGATCGTGATTTTAAAGTCGCAGCCCTGGGATACTTTGGTCATATGTGGGAGTTATATGCATTCTGGGTATTTGTGCCGCTAATCATTACTACTTATATTAACAGGACGCCTCAATTAGAGTTTGACTTGCCTATATTCAGTTTCATAATAATTGCTACAGGCGCAGTAGGTTGCATTGCGGCGGGATACTTAGGCGCACACTTCGGAACTAAAAAAACAGCCTTCCTATTCTTGCTCGCTTCATTAATTTGCTGTGTAGTGTCACCATACTTTTTTACAACGCAGTCCACTTTCTCATTTATAGTATTTATGCTGTTTTGGGGCTTTGCTGTAGTGGGTGACTCTCCCCTCTTTTCCTCCTTAGTCGCAAATAGCGCAACGCCAGCGCTAAAAGGAACAGCCATCACCATCGTTACCTGTATTGGTTTTGCCATCACGATTATCAGTATAGAATTATTGGGACTGGTAGCCTCGGCATTAGGAATTCGGTTTATGTTTATAATTTTAGCCATAGGACCGTTTATAAGCTTGCTCTACTTTGTTTCTGAAATATTCAAAAATCGAAAAAAGGCCTAGCTATTCAAATAAATGAATCAATGTAGCTCGTTTTCAAACAGGTGACTTTTCCTATTAATTGAAATTAACTGCACTTCTTGCTCCTTCATATTTATTATATTTGCGCTCTAATTTTGATTTCTAATTTTAGAATAAATAGAAATAATTCTTTTTCAAACACTCATAAAATGATAGATAAACAAGACCTCATCAAAAGATTTATAAGTTATGTAATCGTAGATACAGAAAGCGATCCAGAAAGCGAAACGACGCCGAGTTCTGTAAAGCAATGGGACCTAGCAAATGCGCTTGTAAAAGAATTGAAGGAGATAGGTCTTGAAGACGTGACCATTGATGAAAACGCTTATATAATGGCAACCTTGCCTAGTAATGTAGCACACGAAGTACCTACTATAGGGTTTGTTTCGCACTTTGACACGACTCCAGATTTTACGGGAAAAGATGTGAAACCACAAATCATCGAGAATTATGACGGGAAAGACATCGTCTTAAACAAAGCCGAAAACATAGTGCTTTCTCCAGATTACTTTGAAGATCTTTTGCTTTATAAAGGTCAGACCTTAATTACCACAGATGGAACCACCTTACTAGGTGCGGATGATAAAGCGGGGATTGCAGAGATTATTTCGGCAATGGAATACCTTGTACAGCATCCAGAAATCAAACACGGAAAAATACGCGTAGGTTTTACGCCAGATGAAGAAATAGGTCGTGGAGCTCATAAGTTTGATGTGGCAAAATTTGGTTGTGAATGGGCATACACCATGGACGGAAGCCAAGTGGGCGAACTTGAATACGAAAATTTTAATGCTGCAGGCGCGGTCGTTACTATCAAAGGTAAAATAGTACACCCAGGATATGCAAAAGGAAAAATGGTAAACAGCATGTACATCGCACAAGATTACATTAACTCCTTACCAAGAATGGAAACGCCAGAACACACCAGCGGGCGTGAAGGATTTTTTCATTTATATAGCGTGAAAGGCGAAGTAGACAGTACACGATTACAATACATTATTAGAGATCACGATAAGGGCCACTTTGAAGCACGTAAAGAAATGATGATCAAACTGACGGAAGAATTAAATACACAATTAGGCGAAGAACGTGTTTCTGTAGAAATAAAAGATCAGTATTTTAATATGCGTGAGAAGATAGAGCCCGTAATGCATATTGTAGATATTGCAGAACAAGCAATGAAAGAAGCAGGCATTAAGCCATTAATCAAACCCATACGAGGAGGAACTGACGGTTCTCAACTAAGCTTTATGGGATTGCCTTGTCCTAACATATTTGCCGGAGGCCATAACTTTCATGGGCGTTTTGAGTATGTACCCGTAGAGAGTATGCAGAAAGCGATTGAGGTGATTGTGAATATCGTGCAAATCGTAGCTAAGAAATAAGTTTTCAGTAAAAGCCTTGTCATTCTGTCCCGACGCTTCGAGAGATTCAGAAAGTATTTAGTGATGTGTGGTGAAAAACTAAACAATGCAACGTAGCTATTCTTACTAAATCCAGAAATGTATTGCAGTTTAGTATTTGACTCATTATTAATTGTTTACTAAACAGTATGGATTTCAATTCTATTTAAGCTTGCCACGAGCCTAGAACTCGTTGAAAGTGGCGCAATCCTTGATACAATAACATCTCAAAGAAATACGTTATTCTTAAAAAAAACTAACAACAACGATTATGAAAAAATTAATAATGACTGCCCTAGTGGCAATGAGTCTTTTTGGGACTGCTTTTGCTCAAGGAGAAGAACCGGAAGCAAATCCTGTTCTAGAAAAGAAACATGAACTTCGCTTAGATGCAGCAGAAGCACTTCTCGTTCCTACGCTAGAATTTAATTATGAGTACGTAATTAGTAAATATTCTGGTGCTGGGGCAGCTCTTAGTGTTAATCTGAGTAATGATATTGATTTTGAATACGGTCAAAAATTTGCATTTACTCCTTTTTACCGTCAGTACTTTTTAAATAAAAAAGAGTACGGAGCCAGAGGCTTATTTGTCGAAGGTATGTTGCAAGCGGCGGGAGGAGAATATGAAAATTACAACTACTATGAAGACTATAGTGATCCTAACAACCCTATTTTTGAAAGCAATGTGACTAACGAAGATTGGTTTAATGTAGGCGCAGGTCTCGCAGTAGGTCAAAAATGGGTAAGTAACAACGGCTTTGTATTTGAATTAAGTGCAGGTGGTGGACGCTATTTTGCTGGAGGTGACAATGTACCTGACGGATTTTTTAGAGGTGGTGTTTCTGTTGGATATCGATTCTAAAAAGAAGAAAGACCGCTGCACTAGATGAAGCAGGAAGAATATCATATAATAAAAAGGTCTTCACAATTTTGTGCAGTCATTGATAGGTTGCAAATAACATATAGCATCCACAATAACTACTCAAGAATAAATCATTGAATTATCTTTACACTATGATTAAAGAAATCTCTAGTCCTAACAATTCACTGATTAAAAATATCATTGCGCTTTCAGATAAATCTAGAGCGCGCAAAAAGCAAGGACTTTTTATTGTAGAAGGGCTTCGGGAGATTTCGTTAGCCATTAAAGGAAATCACCAGATTGATACCTTACTGTTTTGCCCAGAAATTGCAGATATGGATGCGCTATCTACTATAGATGACGCCGTAGAAAAGAGTAGCGTGACGCTTGAGGTCTATCAAAAAATAGCGTACCGCGCCACGACAGAAGGAGTTTTAGCAATAGTAAAATCTAGCATCACGAATCTCCAAGATTTAAAATTCCTGCCTTCCGGACAGGCAGGTCCGAAGCAAAATCCACTCATATTAATCGCTGAAGCTCCAGAAAAACCGGGGAACATAGGTGCTCTATTGCGCACCGCAGACGCGGCAAATGTAGACGCCGTGCTCATCGCAAACCCTAAAACAGATTTATACAACCCAAACATCATACGGAGCAGTGTAGGATGTGTATTTACAAACCAAGTGGCTATGGCGAGCAGCGCAGACATTATTGCATTTCTTAAGAAAAATGACATTTCGATTTACAGTGCTATTTTACAAGAATCGCAACCGTATCATACGCAAAACTTTACTACAGGTTGCGCGATTGTGGTGGGCACAGAAGCTACGGGATTAAGCCAAGAGTGGCGTGACGCAAGTACCGCAAACATCCATATCCCAATGCAAGGCGAGATTGATAGTCTTAATGTGTCTGTAGCCGCAGCGGTGTTATTGTTTGAAGCAAAGAGACAAAGAGGATTTTAGATGTAAGAGTGACAATTTTAAAAAAGAGTAACGATTGGAGATTGTGGGTTTTTGATTGCTGAAGTGAAAAAAAAAACATCAAATATCGAATTACAGAATATTAAATGATGATTAGGATTACCCTAAAACTTCCTTCTCCCCACTTCCAAATTTTGATAATTTATTAATAAAAATATGAGTTAGTATACAACCGCTGTTGATAACTTATTTTATTTGATTAGGAAATATTCCATACTTTTGGATTTATTCCTAATAAAAATCTTCCACTTATGAAAACGACACAAAATTGCGCAACGAATAAAGGACCTGTTATTAAACCTAAGAAAAAAATGATTGGAGATGAAAGGTTTTTTGAACTCAAGGAATATCGAACTACAGAATAATGAATGATGAAGTGGAAAATGATTAACGATTGTGGATTGTGGATTTTTGAACTGAAAAATATCAAACACGAATCCTAAAAACACGAATGAGATACCTTTCGCCTCTAACATAGAGAAGGTAAAACAACTATAAAAACAGTAATGATTATAGGCTGTAAAAAACAACGCAATGCTAATTACTAATTACATACTACTAAAATTTGTACCTCAACACTCACACCTACTTCAGCCTGCGCTACGGCACCATCGCTCCCCGTGATGTACTGGAGTATTTCCAGAAGTTGGGCGTGAGCAGGTTTGCCTTGACAGATATAAACAACACTTCTGCTTGCCTTGAAGTATTGCGATTAGCACCCAAATATAACTGTACACCTGTACTCGGTATTGATTTTAGAAAAGGCGCACAGCAGCACTTTATTATGCTAGCAAAAAATAATACCGGCTTTAAAAATTGCAATGTATATCTCTCACAGTTCTTACATGAGGCAGGCACCACTTCAATACTAGCAGTACCTGAAAGAGCACCGCAATTAAAGCACACTTTCGTTATTTATCCTTTTGACAGCTACGATGGACACCCATTAGAAGACAATGAATATATAGGCGTGCAGCCTAAAGATGTGAATCGCTTAATCTTCTTATTACGTCCAAAATCAAACACATCGTGGACAAAAAAACGAGATAAATTAGTAGCCTTACAAACCGTAACCTTTATCAATAAAAAAGGGTTTAATACACATCGCCTCCTCCGTGCCATTGACAATAACACCTTATTAAGTAAACTGCCTGACACAGAAGTAGGAAACCCAAAAGATTTATTATGCACGGTAAAAGCGTTAGAAACCGCCTTTGCGGCCTTTCCAGAATTACTTCAAAATAGCGAACGGTTATTGAAGCAATGCAATGTAACTTTTGATTTTATCGGTAAGAAACCAAACAACCAACGCTCCTACACTGCTAATGAGCAGCTAGACAATAAACTCTTGCGTAAACTTACCTACGCTGGTATTCATTATCGGTATAAGCGTCCCGGCGAACGGGTTTTAAAACGTATTGAAAAAGAATTAGAGATTATTCAGTTGCAGAATTTTGTGTCCTATTTTCTTATCAATTGGAAGATTTTAAAATATGCACGTAGCAAAGGGCATTTCTATGTAGGGCGTGGTAGCGGAGCCAATAGTGTGGTCGCTTATTTATTAAGAATTACTGATGTAGATCCTATTGAGCTCGATTTGTACTTTGAGCGTTTTATCAATCTGTATCGTAAAAATCCACCAGACTTTGACATTGATTTCTCTTGGAGAGATCGAGATGATATCACTCAGTTTATTTTTAAACGCTTTAAAAACACGGCGCTTATTTCGGTGTACAATACTTTTAAGCATAAAGCTTCTGTACGAGAATTAGGAAAAGTTTTTGGGCTGCCCAAAGCAGAAATAGACATGCTCTCAAAAGGAAACTACAGTTATAAGGCGCTGGATAAACTCTCCCAATTTGTGGTGCAGTATAGCCAGCTCATACAAGGGTTTCCTAATTATCTGGGTATTCACGCTAGTGGTATTCTCATTAGCCAGAAACCCATACACAATTATACGGCTACTTTTATGCCGCCTAAAGGTTTTGCTACTACCCAGTTTGATATGGTCGTGGCAGAAGACATCGGACTGTACAAATTTGACATTCTTAGCCAGCGCGGGCTTGGTAAGATTAAAGATGCGGTCCAGATTATAAAACACAACCAGCCAGCAGCAGCAGATTTTGACATTCATGATATCGCACGGTTTAAAAAAGATGAACGTATAAAAGACCTGTTGCGCAATGCAAAAGCCATCGGTTGTTTTTATGTAGAGTCGCCCGCGATGCGTATGCTAATGCGCAAATTGCAAGTAGATAACTACTTGGGGTTAGTAGCCGCAAGTTCTGTCATAAGACCCGGAGTTGCAAAATCTGGAATGATGCGGGAGTATATTTTACGGTATCGTTTTCCCGAACGTCGCAAAGAAGCACATCCCGTGTTGCTAGATATTATGCCAGAAACCTATGGCGTGATGGTCTATCAAGAAGATGTGATTAAAGTAGCGCATTACTTTGGTGGGCTTACGCTAGGCGAGGCAGATATGTTACGACGCGGTATGAGTGGTAAATTTAGATCTCGTGAAGAATTTGATAAAGTAAAAGATCGTTTTTTTGAAAACTGTCGTGACGCAGGAAAACCGGAAGCACTCATAACCGAAGTATGGCGACAGACAGAAAGCTTTGCAGGTTACGCTTTTGCAAAAGGGCACTCCGCGTCTTATGCTGTAGAAAGCTACCAAAGCCTGTTTTTAAAAGCCTATTTCCCTTTAGAATACATGGTGGCAACCCTTAATAATGGTGGTGGTTTTTACCGTCCAGAACAATACGTGCACGAAGCTCGTATGCACGGTGCAACCATCCTCTCCCCTTGTATTAACACGAGTTATACACTTAGTTACATAAAGGGTACCTCTATTTATTTGGGTTTTGGTTTCCTGCACGCCTTAGAATCAAATACTATAGACACAATTAGTAAAGAGCGCGTGAAGAATGGTATATATGAGAGCCTTGATCATTTTATAGAACGCGTCCCTATCTCAATGGAGCAAGTGGCAATCTTAATAAAAATAAATGCATTTAGATTTACCAATCGTAATAAGCGTGAACTGCTCTGGGAGGCTTATATGAAAATAAACAAAGTCACCTTTGAGGCACACAAACCCACCTTATTTAAGACCGAAAAAATAAATTATAAAACCCCAGACCTCCCTAACACCGAGCAAGAAGATGCCTTTGATGAGATGGAGTTATTGGGCTATCCTTTGTGTAACCCGTTTAGCTTGTTACAAGAAAATCCCCAAAACGCCTTACGTGCAAAACACTTAGAAAAGCGCATAGGTAAGATTGTAACAATAGAGGGCTATCTAGTGACTACAAAGCGTACCACAACGTCAAACCGTAAGCAAATGTACTTCGGAAATTTTCTAGATCGAGACGGGTATTTTGTTGACACTGTGCACTTCCCTCCGGTAGCGGCCAAATATAAATTTAGAGGCAGAGGTATCTATACGATTACAGGAACAGTGATGGAAGAATTTGACTGCATTACAATAGAGGTTATTAAGATGGAGCATTGCGCGATTATACAGGATCCAAGGTATAGTGATGAGTCATTAAAAATAAATAACGTAAAAAATTATAATAGAAAAACACATCCAGCTAAGGCTCCAGTAGAATAACTAATAATGTCACAATCCCGAAACATCATCCATATGGACCTTGATACCTTTTTTGTCTCTTGCGAGCGGAGAATGGACAGTAAACTTAATGGTCTGCCCGTACTTATAGGTGGCACCAGCGATCGTGGCGTAGTAGCAGCCTGTAGTTATGAGGCGCGGGCCTTTGGGATTCATAGCGCTATGCCTATGCGCTTGGCACGACAGCTATGTCCTGAGGCGATAGTAGTGCGTGGTAATTCTGGCATCTATTCTAAGTTTTCTAACGAAGTCACGGAAGTAATTAAAGAAAGTGTGCCGCTGTATGAGAAAACTTCGGTAGATGAGTTTTATATTGATCTTACAGGAATGGATAAGTTCTTCGGAAGTTTTAAATTGGGTTCTGAGATTAGGGACCGGATTATGAATGAAACAGGGCTCCCTATCTCGTTTGGACTTTCAGAAAACAAAACAGTATCAAAAATTGCCACGGGAGAAGCAAAACCCAACAATAAATTGAAAATTGACAAAGGCTTTGAAAAACCTTTTTTAGCACCACTTTCTGTACGTAAAATACCCATGGTGGGCGAAGTGACCTATCGTTCTTTATGCGATCTGGGCATCAAGCAAATAAAGACCATACAGGAAATGCCTATGGAAATGATGGGCAAGGTTTTTGGTAAAAACGGGCAAAGCATTTGGCAAAAAGCAAATGGGATTGACACCTCGCCCGTGGTACAATACACAGAGCGAAAATCCATCTCGACAGAGCGCACCTTTGACCGTGATACAACAGACATTAAAAAGCTAGAAAGCATTATCATCGCGATGGCAGAAAACCTAGTGTATCAACTGCGGCGTGGTCATAAGCTAACGGCATGTGTGACGTTTAAAATTAGATACACAGACTTCCAGACCTATACACAACAACGTCGTATCCCCTACTCTGCTGCAGATCATAAGATTATTCCTATTGTGATGGACTTATATAAAAACCTATATCAACGAAGACAATTAGTGCGATTAGTAGGTGTGCGTTTTAGCCATCTTGTAGAAGGTGGGCAACAGATAGATCTTTTTGATGATAATGAGAACATCATCAATCTCTACCAAGCTATGGATAAGATGCGAGAAAAATATGGAGATCGAGCCGTCATAAAAGCAGCTGGAATGGGCGCAAAAAGCATCAGCAGATGGAATCCTTTTACGGGGGAGCCTCCGCCGCTATTGGCTAATAGGAGGAGATAATCTAATTAAAAAACATAGATTAGAAACTATCAACACCCCAAAGGCTTAGTGCTTTTTTTACTCCGTCTGCCATACACACGAAAACCACTTCTTTTAACAGATAGAATCTCTGCCATTACTTAGTTGAGTATCGATGTTGGATCTTCACGTTTTTGCGTTTAAAATACTGACATACAACGTAATTCTGAATAGTGAAATTAAAAAAATCACCCCATTAACCTTTAAGTTTTTTGAAATATACTTTAGCAGCAGCTTTTACCTTAGGTGCTAAAATAAATGTGCTCAACATAGTAGGGATCGCCATCATAGCAAAAAAGGTATCTATTAAGTTAATCATCATACTCAAGGATGTTGTTGCGCCAACTATAATACTACCTAAATACATACAGCTATACAGCTTTTTATATTTAGACCCAAAAAGAAAGGCCATACATTTTGTGCCATAATATGAGTACGAGAATAATGAAGACACACTAAAAACAATAATGCAAACTAATAATGCATATTTACCATACATTAAAATTCCAGATTCAAATGCATTTACGGTCAAGGTGACTCCACTAGCACTTGACTCTTGCCAAACGCCAGTTACTAATATTGCGAGTGCCGTTAGCGTACATATTAACAGCGTATCAATTGCTGGTCCCAGCATCGCTACTAAGCCTTCTCTAATAGGCTCATTTGTTTTAGCCGCACCGTGAGACATAGGGGCAGTACCTATTCCCGCTTCATTAGAAAAAGCACCTCGCCTAATTCCTAATAATATCAAACCACCTACAACACCGCCTAAAAATGCATCTCCTTCATAAAAGTTTGCCGAAAAAGCATCTGTAAATATTAAGGAAATATACTTGGGTAATTCTGACATGTAATTACTTAAAATAACTAAGATCATTACCACATAAAGCACCACCATTGCTGGAACGAGTTTACTTGCTGTTCTACTAATACGTGAAATACCGCCCAAAATAACCACCGCCGTAATTATAGCGAGTACCACGCCAATGATTAAGTTACTCTGAAATCCACTATACCATCCTAAGGGTTCAATAACAATATCATTTAAGGCTTGGGTAAGTTGGTTCACATTAAAAACGGGCAGCGCACCTATTAATCCTGCCGTACTAAAAAATATAGCTAAGGGCCTCCATCGTTTCCCTAACCCCTCTGTAATAACATACATAGGGCCACCTTGCACGTCTCCGTTATCGTCCTTCCCTCTATATAAAACAGCCAATGTCCCTGTGAAAAACTTAGTAGACATCCCGATAACAGCACTCACCCACATCCAAAAAACAGCTCCTGGCCCACCTATAGATATCGCTACTGCAACTCCTGCAACATTACCCATCCCTATGGTTGCAGACAGCGCCATAGTTAAGGCTTGAAAATGACTAATCTCTCCTGCATCTGCCTCATTATCATACTTCCCTCTTAAAACCGCTATGGCATGACCTAGATACCTAAAAGGTAAAAACCGGATATAAAACAGCAACCCTAGCCCTCCTCCTATTAATAAAATTAATAAGGGTAAACCCCAAGCAAATGAAGCCATTTCAGAAATAAAAGAATCTATATTTTTTAACAAGGCCTAAATTTTTAGGATTAAAAACTATTTTCTAATCCGTTAAAAGTAACTGAAATATTAAGACTTACAGTAATCGTTTTTTTTTGCACTTCTATAAAAAAGATGTCTGCATTGTTGGATTGAATTACCCCTTGAACAATTTTAAAAAGCACTACCAGTATGAGAATAACTTTTAGAGATCTAATGGTACAAAGGAGTCGTAATTTCTAGTTTCTCTTTGAGTATCCAGAGAACATTTCATTACATTTACTTTTCAAATCATTAAACCATTCTCCTTAATGGAAAGTATCTCAGTCTTTGACATGTTAAGTATAGGTGTGGGACCTTCAAGCTCACACACACTAGGCCCATGGCGCGCCGCGCAGATGTGGATTAAAAAACTACAGCTGCGTGAGCAATTCACTAGTGTAGCGAGTGTACAAGTCAATCTATATGGCTCCATATCACTAACTGGAAAAGGGCACGCAACAGATATTGCGATTATCATGGGGCTTATGGGTACAGATCCCGTGACGGTTGCTATTGATTCCATTCAACCCGCTATTGATGCACTTAAAACAAAGGGGGTTCTCAAATTAAATAATGAGAAAGACATCGCCTTTAATTTTTCAGAAAACATAACATTTAATAGAACATTTTTAAACTTTCACCCTAATGGAATCAAGTTTGAGGCCACCTTGCGTAATGGTAAAAAAACAAGGGATACCTACTACTCTATTGGAGGTGGCTTTGTAGTGCAAAAAGAGCGGGCAAGGAAGAAGCTACAGATAGAAAAATTTAATAATTTTCCTTATCCTATTGAGAAAGCCACGGAGATTATTGAGTATTGTACCTTAGAAAACATAACAGTTAGTGAACTGGTCTTAAAAAATGAACTTTCGCTACGAGATCCAGATAGAATTGACGCGAAGTTAAAAGCAATTTGGGATGTTATGTTAGACTCTATGTATGTAGGCTGTCACACAGAGGGTATTCTCCCAGGAGGTCTCAACGTGCGTAGAAGAGCTTTTGACACACATAAATCCTTACAAGGAACAAAACCTTATTCTGATAAATACGAATGGATAGAAGCCATTCGCGATACGGAAGTTAAGTTTAGACAAATCTTAAAATGGGTTACGTGTTTTGCCTTAGCAGTTAATGAAGTTAATGCATCGCTTGGCCGTGTAGTTACGGCACCTACCAACGGAAGTGCTGGTGTTATCCCGGCGGTATTAATGTATTATTTAGTTATTGAAAATCATGACGGGGACTTTCAAGATGTAAAAAAATTCTTATTGGTGTCTGGAGAAATAGGCAGCTTATTCAAAAAGAACGCGACCATAAGTGCCGCTATGGGCGGATGTCAAGCAGAAATAGGTGTTAGTTCTGCGATGGCAGCCGGAGCATTAACAGAATTAATGGGAGGAACTCCAGCACAAGTTTTAATTGCTGCAGAAATAGCGATGGAACATCACCTTGGTCTCACTTGTGACCCTATAGGTGGATTAGTGCAAATACCCTGTATAGAACGTAATGCAATGGGAGCGATAAAAGCCATAAATGCCTGCGAGATGGCCCTTGATCGAGACCCTAATGACGTAAAAATCCCATTAGACAAAGTAATCGCTACTATGTGGGAAACTGCAAAAGACATGACCACCAAATACAAAGAGACCAGCCAAGGAGGTCTTGCTGTTCAAGTGAATATGAGTGATTGCTAGGAATAGGATGTAGGATAGTCTAAAAATTTTAAATAAAGACAAGTCACGGATACGACTTAGGAAGGCATTTAATCACAGATGACCACTAATTAATCCATCAGTCTTTTACACCAAATTGGAAGAAATATAGTCTTTTTATTAAAATTGATACTACCTGTCACATTTAACTCTGCGAGAATCTACTACCGTCATAATTTTACAACCATCGTTTGTGCCCACTAGTGTAAAATATTTGCACCACAGTGTGATAACTCAACATTTATGTAGAATTGATGAGGCGTACATGCAGAAGCGAGATTTCCATCTATAATTTATTTTGTAGTCTAATAATCGTTCTTCCCATACAAACCCTTATTCGTGACTCACGACCATTTTTAAAAGTCCACACCATTGTAAAGTGATACTTTATCTCCGTCAATTTTAGACTTATAAGCTGTGTAGATATTGATGATATTCACCATCACACTGCACATTTTGACCGTATCCTGCTTATGGAAACCATCAAAAAAAAACGTCTATATATTGTTTTGCGTTTTCTTCAGAAAGTGAAGCCTGTGAGAAACCAACTACCGACATTAATAAAAATAATACTATTTGAAACGTTTTCATATTTCCGAAGTAAAAGATTAGAGTTTCAAATTTAGTACTTTTACAAAATAAAAATATATTGATGTCAGTAGCAAAAAAAGAATACAAGCGTATCACGGTTAAGACCTTGGTCGATATGAAAAAACGTGGAGAGAAAATCTCTATGTTAACAGCATATGATTTTACGATGGCAAAAATCGTAGATGGCGCTGGAGTAGATGTTATTCTGGTAGGCGATTCTGCTTCAAATGTGATGGCTGGTCATGAGACTACATTGCCTATTACGCTAGATCAAATGATTTACCACGCCTCTTCTGTAGTGCGCGCTATTACTCGAGGTTTAGTTGTGGTAGACATTCCTTTTGGGAGCTACCAGAGTGATCCAAAAGAAGCATTGCGTTCTGCCATTAGAATTATGAAAGAGAGCGGCGGTCACGCTGTAAAAGTAGAAGGTGGAAGAGAAATTAAAGAATCTATAAAACGTATCTTAAATGCAGGCATACCTGTTATGGGTCACCTAGGATTGACACCTCAGAGCATTTATAAATTTGGAACTTATACAGTAAGGGCGAAAGAAGATGAAGAAGCTGAAAAATTAAAAGAAGATGCTTTACTTCTTGAGAGAGCAGGATGTTTTGCCATTGTACTAGAAAAAGTTCCTGCAAAATTAGCAGAAGAAGTTGCAAAGAGCTTGACAATACCCATTATTGGAATTGGCGCAGGTAACGGTGTAGACGGTCAAGTACTTGTAACACACGATATGATAGGAATGACACACGAATTTAACCCACGTTTCTTAAGACGTTATTTAGATTTGTACACTGAAATGACTAAAGCGTTTAACAATTATATAGATGATGTTAAAAGCGGTGATTTCCCTAGTGATAAGGAACAATACTAACAGTACGAATTTATAGTAGCAGTGCGCAGCGTAAATAAGTAATCTGTAGCTGTTGCATTATGTCTTACTAGGCTAATAAATAAACGACTCATCAACCTACCCATTTCTAAACTTCACATTATAAACCAGAAAGCCCCGCATAGCGATAAGAACAATCTTCAAGTACTTCTTGAAGACAACCACCTTTTAGTAGTTAATAAGCGTCCTGGAGACCTAGTTCAAGGGGACAAGACAGGTGATACTCCACTGGTCGAGATTGGCAAGAGCTACATTGCAGATAAACATAACAAACCTGGCGCAGTTTACTTAGGTGTGGTGCATAGACTTGATAGACCCACAAGTGGCGTTATCATTTTTGCACGAACCTCAAAAGCATTACCTAGATTAAATGCTGCTTTTGCGGCGCGAGAAACTAAGAAAACATACTGGGCTGTAGTTAAGGAAAAGCCACCTAAAAACAAGGACACTTTGGTTCATTTTTTAAAGCGTAATCCGAAGCAAAATAAGAGCTATGCATACCCCAAAGAAGTACCCGAAAGCAAGCAGGCGATTTTGCATTATGAGGTAATCAAAAAACTTGATAACTACTACCTACTTTCTATCGATCTTGAGACTGGAAGACACCATCAAATTAGATCACAACTTGCCGCCATTAATTGCCCAATCAAAGGAGACTTAAAATATGGTTTTGACAGAAGTAATAAAGACGGAAGCATACATCTTCATGCACGTAAAATAACCTTCACACATCCTGTAAAAAAGGAAGAAATGACTATCATTGCACCAACTCCTGATGAAGTTATTTGGAACATTTGCTCTAAATAGAAAGCATAAATCTACACTTTACTTAAACGACATAACAACCTGAATATAATTAATTTAGATTATATTTTTAGATTAGACTAAACTATCACGTAGCGCTAGATTGCTGTTATTCTAAAGACAATCTTGTCATTGGGACGTTTTTGAGCTAGCTTATTTACAGCATCATTCGTTAGCTGAAAAACACGTGGATAACCTCCCGTAGTTTGAGCATCTCTCATCAAAATAAGAAGCTTCCCTGAGGGGGTAATTTGCACCGTTCCTGGCTGCACAGGAACCGTTAGAATATCATCAAATTTCACCTCCCCTAGCCCATCGATTTGAATGGCCATTCGGTTGCTATTTTGATGCACTTTGAAGTTATTATTTATTAAATTTTCCTTCGTTTTATCATCCAGTATTTCATACTCTGGACCTTTAAAAACATCGATAAATTCTGAGTCAAAACCTAGTGGTTTTAACACCTTATCTTTAGCCTTTAATAGTTGCGAAATAGTACTGAAATTTAAGATAGCTCCTTTTTCAATTCTTATCTTTTCTGTAATACCGAGATACATACTTTTGCTTCCTAAGACAACTTCAGAATCTAAACCTCCTTGAATTGCAAGATAGCCTCTCCATCCCTTTTTGGGTGGCGTGAATTTTATGCAATCACCTTCTTTAATATGGATTATCGTATTTATGCACTGTTCTTCATTATTTACAAAAATTCCGAATGTCGCTCCAGTGATTGCGATAACCGCTTCTTTGTCAAATTGTAATTCTGGTCCCATCGCGGTAAACTCTAAAATTGCCGCGGTGATCGGGTTCCCAACGAGTTTATTGGCAAGATGCGCACTGTGGAGGTCCATCGCACCACTTAATGGCACCCCAATCGAGCGATACCCATATCTACCCCGGTCCTGAATACTCGTCCATAATCCTGCTTTTAGCACGTGTATCATAGCGAAGAGAATTTTAGCTGAAACGCTCCAGATTTGATTTCAGATTTAATTTTTTCAAATGCTACTATGGTGATAGACTCAAACTGTATGTGATCACCTGCCTTTAGCAGATTAGGAGGGTTCTTAGTGACATTAAATAACTCTAATGGTGTTTTACCTATAATATTCCATCCGCCTGGCGAGTTGCTTGGATATATTCCTGTTTGACTCCCTCCTATACCTACAGAACCCGCAGCTATTCGTAATCGAGGTGTTTCTAGTCTAGGCGTGTGAAGCTTTTTATCTAATCCTGCTAAATATGGGAATCCCGGTAGAAATCCGAGAAAGCATATAGGGTAAGCAGAAGCTGTGTGCAAGGCTATGATCTCGTTGCTTGTTAGTTTGTTTTTCTCCGCAACTAAGGCCATATCTAAAGCAAAATGATTTTCGTAACAAACTGGAATATAAATGACACGCTTTACTGCATCCATTTTCGCCATATCAGTTTTAACAAAGGCGTGTAACTGCTTTAAACAAAGAGATACAGAAGCTGTTTCTTTAAGGTAAACGGCGATCGTATGATATGTGATTACGGTTTCTATAAGTACTTCAGAAAAAGTGTCTTGAATGGCAACATTGACATTTAGAATTATCTGAAGCGTATGCGCATCAACAACCGCAGGCCAATCTATTAGTATCCCGTTTTCGCCATATTGCCGAATCTTTACATTCATTCTATGCGGTAGTTTAATTCGGTTAGTTTTTGTTTTAGATACCTAAGTATTTCTACTGCATTATCGTGATCGCTATGTAAGCAGAACGTTTCTGCAATGATGGCTTTATCGCCAGCCGCTGTCCTTACTTTGTTATTCTCTACAAACCCTATTAATTGCTCCCAAGCCTCTTCTGGCGAAGTGATTACCGCGCCTTCCTCACTTCTTGATTTTAATTTTAAGTCTGGGGAGTATCCTCTATCAATAAAAGCTTCGGGCACTACAGGTAACAAATTTTTCGCTTTATGGTAGATAATAGAATCGTGTTGTGTATAAAGTTTCGGTCGTAATTTTGTATCTAAGATGGCTTCTACTATAGCATCTGCCGTGGCTGCATCTATGGCGGCATAATTGTATAAGGCACCGTGTGGTTTTACGTGATGCAAAGGGATGTCTTCTTCGTCACAAATTGTGGCTAGTCTCATTATTTGCTCATAGACAGTGCTTCGTAATTCGTCTTTTGTCAAGGTGAGTTTTTCACGCCCAAAGTTTTCTAGGTCCGGAAATGAAGGATGTGCCCCTACTTTTACGTTGTATTTCTTAGCCAATCGCAGCGCCGTTCTCATTGTATTTTCATCACCGTAATGACCACCACAAGCTATAGAACAACTGGCAATCATAGGCATCAACGCTTTGTCATTTCCTGTGCCTTCTCCTAAATCTGCGTTGATGTTGATTATTTTCACTCTCTACTATTCTTAATTGATTAAAAAAATATCTCTTTAATAATCTGAAGTCTTTTGTTTCTTCTATTGCTCTGTATTATAATTATTTAACTGAGATGTGTGAAAGATTATAATGTCCCACAGAAAAAGAAGTATTGACCTATTACTTCTTATGATAAGACACCAAAAACTTTTAATAGCCCTCTCAAACCTAAGCCAATGGTCGCTATCACAATAATAACACCGAGTATGTTCTGCAATTTTGAGTTTCTGTAATTTCCTAAAACAGATTTTTTATTGACTATCCATAGTAAGAAAATTGCAACGATAGGTAGTAATAATCCATTAGCAAATTGTGCGAACTTTATCACTTCTATCGACTTAAAACCTACAGAAGAAAACACAACACCAATTAAGAGTATCGCAATCCAAACCGCTTTAAACTTAGAAGACTTTATAGAATCTTCCCAACCAAAGCAACCTCGTGCTACATAAGCCGCAGCCAATGGTGCCGTAATTGCAGAGGTAATCCCCGCTGCAAACAAGCCCAAACTCAAGAAGTACTTCGCGTAAGAGCCGAACAAAGGTTCGAGTCCTTTTGCTAGATCTGCGGCGTTTGTTATTTCACCTTGCTGTATTGCCGCACCACACACAATAATCCCCATAGAGACGAGTCCGCCCAACACAATAGAAACATACACATCGCTTCTCGCCTTTTTAAGATCGCCCACATCCTTCCATCGCTCTTTAACGAGTGATGCGTGCAAAAACAGATTATACGGTACCACGGTTGTCCCTATCAATCCTACAATAAGCAATAAAGATTCGTCAGGAATGCTTGGTATAAAAAGTCCTTTTAAGACTTCGGAAATGTCAGGTTGTGTTAATACGGCTGCTATAAGAAACGAGAGGCTCATCACAATTACTAATGCGACCAGAAAGCGCTCGATGGTTTTATAATTTCCGAAGTACAATACAACAAAAGCCACCACCCCAATCAGCGCAGGAATAAATGGAAAACTCACCGTGCCCATCTCCAATACAGATGTGGAAAGCACCGAAGCCAAGCCCAAAGCACCACCACTAATATTACCAGCTTCATAGGCCGCATTCCCAATCAAAATCGCCGAGACGATTAATAAAATAGCAGCACCTCTTAGCCATTTGTTTGATATTTCAGCAGTAATAGTTTCTGCCAAACCCTTTTGAGTAACGATACCTAAACGTGCCGCCATCTCTTGCAGGACGATTGTCGCTACGATAGAAAGCGCCATTGCCCAGAGTAAGGTAAAGCCGAATTCTACACCCGCAATCGTGCAAACCGTGACCGTCCCAGGGCCTATAAATGCTGCTGCAACGAGTGTGCCTGGTCCTATGTTTTTAAGTGGGTTTATCATATGTATAAAAGTGCCTAAAGTTTAAAGAAATAAGCGCTGCACTGAGTGTAGCGGAAGTTTGCCTTAATGTTGAATTACTGATTCTGTATCAATGCATAGATAGCAAAACTCCCCAACCAATGCCCACCTTCATAACTATCGCCAACGAGGTTGGGATAGGAATAAGCGATGTGCTCGTGCGCGATATTCTTTAAGTGATTGTACTCAGGATATTGATTAGCAAGCCCATATAATACCCAGGCTCTACTAAAGTTTAATCCGTCGAGATGTACTAGTTTTCCGTCTGTGCGATCGCTCACTTCTCCTACTGGTAGTTTAAATTTTTTGGATTTTAGCGCTGGCATAAAATCATTGACCCATTTTTTAAACTCCGGTCTAGGGAGCACACGTCGCATAATATCAAGCTCTTCTAAACAAGGCGATAAAAAATCATAGCCACTAGGCTCCCAAGTGATTGGACAACCAGCATCTTTCATATAAAAATCTTTAGCGCGTTGTTCAATTAACAACTGCAACTCTGTATGCCCTGCCACTTGTGCATAATCATAAGCAAAGGTGAGGCCGAACGCGGTGTTTGTATGTTCGCCCACCCTAATTGGGTACACTAATTTTGGGAGGAATTCTATATAGCGCTCTACGATGAGGTCTGCTAAGGGTTGTAAGGCCGTTTCCCATTCACGTGCTTTTGGGTGGTCCCACGTTTTCAATGCTTCTTGTAGTTTTAACAGCCACGCCCAGCCGTAGGTGCGCTCGTACGATTTATTAAGCTTGCCTTCAAAATAAACGATTTCTTTAGCTACATTCTCTTTGGTGATATTTCGGTCTAGAATAGTCATGGCTGCTGCGCCTTTGTCCAAATTGGAATGCTCTTTTAAAAGTGTCACCATAGACCAATAGCCGTGTGCTGCACTGTGCCAGTCAAAACAGCCATAAAATATAGGGTGCAATGTTTCTGGAGATTGCAAGTCTGCATCGCTACCTATGGTTTGACTTAGCTTATTGGGGTATTCTGTTTCTACACAATGTAGCGGTAATTCTAAAAGCTTATTGGCTTCTGCTAAGGAGAACTCAGGGGCTTCAAAAGTTTTTATTTCTTGCTGTTTTTGAACTGTTTTATCCTTAGCGTCTTCTGGTTTGGTTTTCAATTCGCACGAATTCAAGAAGAGTATCGCTGCTAAAAATAGGAAGGGGAATCTCATTTTTTATATTTTGATTAAACTTAGTAAATATATCTGGAAAATGAGGTGCTTTAGGGCTCATACAATTTTAACTTTCTAATCTCGCGCTTACCGATGTATGATGAACGTAACATTTCCGCAAAAAAAAGAGCCTTGAAAATATCAAGGCTCTTTTTAAATTAAAAAAATAGTATTTACATTTTAACTTTCTCAAGCTTTACTTCTTCTCCTTCTTTATCTAACAATAAAACTTCATCAAAGCCCATATCTTTAAACTGAACGTACTGGCTCTCTGCATCACCAACGATAAGAAATGCCATTTTTGATGGATCTAAATGTTTATTTGCTAATGCTTTATGAGTAGCAAGTGTCATATTACGCACCGTTGCTTCTTCTCCTTCTATATAATCTGGACTTAAACCGTAGGTGCTCATTTCTTGCAACATACCCAACAATGCAAACTGTGTTTCAAAACGACGCGCGTTAGATTTAATTAAAGCATTCTTAGTAAAGTCTAGATCTTCTTGAGAGATTCCTTCTTTATACTTGTTAATTTCATCTCTAAAAATCTCCACAGATTCGCCAGTTGTGTTAGTTCTTACACTTGACGAAGCTCTAAAGGTTCCTGGTATTTTACTTCCACCAAAACCTGTACGAGCGCCATAAGTATATCCTTTTTCTTCTCGTAGAATTCTATTTACAACCCCGTTAAAAGCACCACCTAAAGCGTAGTTCATTACTTCGGCTGGGTAAAAATCTTCATCCGTTCTCGCCATAGCAATATTTCCTATTTGAATCACCGACTGCTTTGCCCCAGGAATGTCTACAAAGTATACAGAAGATTTATCTCTATTATTTGCTACTGGATATTCTGGAATCGTCACCTCTTTTGCTGCCCAGTTCTTATTTAAACTTTCTAAACCAGCAAGCGCTTTCTTTTGATCTAACTTCCCTACAATATGAAATCTTGAAATTGATGGAGAAAAATTAGCCGTATAAAACGCTTTTACATCTTCGATACCAATAGACTCAATAGATTCAACAGTACCAGAAGTCGGGTATGCAAAAATATGGTCTTTACCGTATAGTAGTTTGTTAAACACGCGACCCGCAACTGCATTAGGATTTGCCGAGGACCTTTTTACCTGGTTGATCGTAGCCGTTTTAATACGACCAAACTCTTCAACATCCCAACGAGGTTGTGTAAGAATCTCTTCTACTAAAGCCATCGTTTTCTCGTAGTTACGAACCAACGTATTTACCTGGATTACAATAGACTCTCGTGTTGTATACATGTTAATGCTTGCTCCAAGCATTTCTATTTCTTCTTCTAATTCTTGTGGTGTTTTATTAGCAGTACCTTCCATCATGATATCTGTCAATAAGTTGGCTACTCCATTCTTGTCCATACTATCTAACAAATGTCCACCTTCCATCACTAAACTAAAGTTTACTGTGGGGATTTCATTTTGTTCGATTCCAAACACTTTAATACCATTATCTAATTCTGTAGTCCAACTAGTTGGAACTTTTAGCGCTGGCGAATCTCCTTGTGTTGGCTCTATAGAACGGTCAAACACAGAAGGTGTTTTTGCCACGGCTTCTGTAGACTCTTCAATAACTTCTTTCTTAATATTCTCAACAATTTTCTCCTCTACCACCTCTGCTTTGATTGAGTTTTCTGCAATCAAATCTGTCTTTCCTTTAGGAACAAAGCTTGTTAATACAAAAGGTTTTCCTTTGATGTACGTGTTGTACACACGCATTACATCTTCTTTTGTCACTTTCTGAATATTTTCAATATCTGTTTCAATGAAGCTAGGATTTCCAGTAAACTCATTATAACTCGCTAACTGAAATGCTTTTCCTTGCACACTACTAATCCCGTTGTAAAAACCAGTTTCTAGTCCTGCCTTCACTCTCACTATATCTCTGTCTGTAATACCTTCTGTTTCAAAAAGCGCAAACGCTTCATTAATTCCTTCTTCTACATCTTTTAAACTCTTACCGTCATTTGCTGTTACTGAAATTCTAAACACTCCTGCAATCTCTCCAGAACCATTATAAGAATAATAACTAGAAGACAATTCTTTTTCTTTTTCAATTACTTTATATAAAGGTGCATTTTTTCCGCTTGAGAATAATTCACCTAAAAAGTCTAAGGCGTACGCATCTTCTGTATACTGCTCTACTGTAGGCCATACCATATTTAATTGTGCCGTCGTTGCAAAATTATCTTCGTGGAATAATCTTTTTGATTCTGCTAGTGTGGTGCGTTGTGGTTTTAATTTAGGTACTTCTTTACCTCTTTTAACTTCACCAAAATACTTGTTAATCATCTCCTTTGCTTCCGCAGTTTCAAAATCTCCTACGAGTACTAAGGTCGCATTGTTAGGTCCATAAAATTTTTCATAAAACTCACGTACATCAGCTACTGTGGCGCTTTGTAAATCTACAAGCTCTCCAATAACTTGCCAGTTGTAAGGATGTGATTCTGGATAGATTGCTTTATCAATAACCCAACCTGTATGTCCGTAAGGATTATTATCTACACGTTGACGCTTTTCATTCTGAACAACTTCTTGTTGATTTTCAAAAGCAGATTCTGTTACGGTATTAATAAACCATCCCATACGATCGCTTTCTAACCACATCATCATTTCCATCGCGTTGCTTGGCACTGTTTCATAATAGATGGTTCCATCTTTCCAGGTACCACCGTTAAGGGTACCACCTGCATCTTGTATTTTTTTAAAGAATTGATCTTGTGGCACATTCTCAGATTCCTGAAATAACATATGTTCAAAAAGATGTGCAAATCCAGTACGCCCCGTCTTTTCACGGTTTGAACCTACCCCGTATTGCACGGCAAGTGAAACGATAGGATCACTCTTATCTTGATGTAAGATGACTTCGAGTCCGTTGTCTAAAACATATTTTTCATAATCAACTGAAAGTTTTGCGTTTGCTTCTGAAGAATCAGCTCCATTTTCCTTACAAGAAGTAAATGAAATAGCGATAGCCATTATAAAAAATAATGAACTTTTTAAATGTCTTTTTATCATTGGTTTGGATTTTGGGTATGAACGTTAAAAGTAGTTCTGGACGTATTTATTTTATCATAATATATTGTTAAATGAACTGTGTGGAATATACTTAAAATATCATAGAATGAATATACCGTATTGACATACTTTGATTGTATTTAACCTACTCTACCTATCAGTATTTACTGTTAACTTTATTGTACCTGAAACGTTTGTTTATTATATAACACAACACTTATATTTTAAGAACCAATACGAAGAAACTCAATAAGCATAGGTAGCAGCACTATCTAAAGATATTAAAAGCACAACACGGATGGAGTCTAGCAAAATTTAGGGAAGGATAGAACCTATATATCTTGGGGTATAAACAAGTGATTTGAGGCAATTCTCAAACAATAAAATAGCGCCAAATCAAATTCTCTTTTCAATGTACAGTACATTTCCGAAGAAAAAAGAAGTTATTTAATAAGCATTTCTTTGAAGACACCTAAAGGAGTTTCTATTTCAAGGATGTAGGTACCAGTTGAGAGTAAAGAAACATCAAGTCGTGAATCGGAACTTGACAATGTTTCAATCATTACCTCTTGACCGAGTATAGAATATAAATGGAGTTCACTTCCTAAAAAGGTAATTGGTATTTTAATATGTAAAAGTTCGTTTAAAGGATTAGGGAATACCGCTATTTGATCTTTCAAAAGAGAAGCATCAGCGTCTAAAACTGTTTCTTGAAACACCCGCACGTAATCAATATCCATAGCATCTTCTGTAAAAGCAGTATCTATACTAGGTAAAATCGCAAAGTTGAGTAAAAGATATTGCTCCGCATCGAATGGCCAAGTATCGGCATTTTGCACTGCTGGTTCATATACATAATGTATAATATCGTCTACCTTAAAAACTATTTTTTCTGGAGACCATATCATCTCATAGATGTGATACTCATTAGAAACACCTGGTATATTTCTACCTCCAACATTCATCGTATTCCCATAGCTAGAGGGTGTATGTAAAGCACTAGAGACATAGTCTTGATTATTCCCCCAGTGCTCCATAATATCTATTTCTCCACAAGCGGGCCAGTTTACGGTTCCATTAGTATTTGACCAATAACCCCCTGGCTCTATGATATTCTTCCCTAAACTCCACATAGCCGGCCAAGTTCCTACCCCGTAAGGCAAAATAGCTTTTATCTCTACACGACCATATGTAAATGCAAATTTTGAATTTAATCTCGCAGATGTATACTGTTTTGTGACTCCCTGATTGGTATAGCTTTCTTTAATGGCCTTTACAAACAAAGAACCGTCGCTCATGAATGAGTTTTCCTCACGATCTGTATAATGTTGTATTTCACCATTATACCAACTATCACCATTAGGAAGTTGTGTTTGATGATGCCATTTGCTCCCATCAATTGCGCCAGTATCATTAAACTCATCTGCCCAAACTAAATAATCATACACCGGGTCCTGCGCTTGGCTGTTTTGCGTTAAAAAAAAGAATGAAAAAACAAGAAAAAAGCGCAGCATAATAAGGGTGATTTAGTTTTTTATAAAAATACGAATGCTAGCTATTTCTGGCAAATTCCTCAAACAATATTTCGCTTTCTAGGGAGCGTTATTATTTGGCTCTTGCGCCTTTACTGGCGTTGTGTGTCAAAATATTCGTCAAAATTTATAGGTTTAAAAAGGTTAGTAATTTGATAATGAGTGAATTATTTATAAAAATCAGATTTAAAAAACTCATGGGTCTGTTTTTGGTGGGTTTTATGTAGGTTTTACAGTGGAATAAATAGTCGCTAATACGCTCTTGATCCAAGTGTTCTGGGCCGCATTTGTAGTAAAGGGTTAGATGCGCAAGACATCGTAAATAGTAGATTAAGGCACTGTTTGCCCTACCATTTATAACAAAACTTTTTTCTAGTTTAAGGGTTAATACGTTAAATTCTGGTAAAGCTTCTAATGCCGTTTGTAAAACCGTATTTTTATTTTTTTAAAAACATAATTCAATACGTTTTAGTGAGACTCTAAAATAATGTATTTTTAGAGCAAAGAATAAGCTTCCGAGGAACGAGGATTAGTTAAACAATGGCTATAATTAATACGGGTTTCGGTGCTTAACCTAAAATTAAGTAATTTTAATTCTCGTACTAATTATAGTCTAGACGTTAGATAAAATTCAATGAGATGAAAGCAGATTTTGAAAGAGTATACCACCAAATTGAAAAGAGACATTTTTGGTTTGTTGCAAGAAGAATGTACATATTAAGAGCATTAGGCAAAGTGGATAGAAATTCTAAAATACTTGACATTGGGTGTTCATCAGGTATTTTATTAGGAGAACTCGCCCAAATTGGATTTAAGCATGAGAACTTGTATGGTATTGATATTAGTGAGAATGCTATTAACAACTGCAAAAACGCAGGCCTTAACAACACTTTTTTAATGGATGCACAAAGCATCGATTTAAAGCAGGATTTTGACATTATTATTGCTTCAGATTGCCTTGAACATTTAGAAGATGATGAAAAAGCTTTAAGAAATTGGAATAATCTACTAAAACCGAATGGCCTTGCTTATATTTTTGTTCCTGCATTCATGTCGCTTTGGAGTGAACATGACGATGCGAATATGCATTTCAGAAGGTATGGAAGAAACGAATTGAGTAATAAATTGAAAAACAATGGTTTTGAAATCAATAAATCGAGTTTTTGGAATGTTTTACTATTCATACCAATATACTTTGTCAGACTAATAAACAACATAAAATCATCAAAGAATGACAAAACTGGAAATCTGAATAAATTACCATTATTCAATAACTTTTTACTTTCTGTACTAAATTTTGAAAATAGATTTCATAATCACATTAATTTCCCCTTTGGTGTATCGTCCTTTGTTTTTGCAAAAAAAACTTTTCCTAATAACTAAGCATATGGTGTGCCGATAGGCGAAGGCTTAAAGATCTTTTAGTTATAAATATATTGGTTATTATAAATGTTCACTTTAATTGAAAAAATGATTTCAAAATATATCAAGACTGACTTCTAATTAACAAATATTAGAAATAAATTCATAATACACCGGTTCGATTACTTAAATTGATGATTCTAGATGTAAAGACAGCTATATGTCAGCAATGATTTTACCCTTTTTGCACCCCTTGAAAATTGATTTGAAAACCAAAAAAATACTATAGCTTTATCTTGAAACAGTCTTTGGACCATTGCGCAAATCTATGTTACAAGCAAAAAATAATAAAAATGCCTTTTTTGAAATAAAGGGATTAGACATCGGCCCACTTTCTAACAAACTATCCATTGTTATTATTACCATCGTAACTCTTTTGCTCTATGCAAATACGTTTACCAATGAGTTTGCTTTTGACGATAAGTCCGTCATTACGAAAAATAGCTATGTTTAAGAAGGTTTAGGAGGGAGAAAAAAAAGTTTTAACGAAAGAGTCTTGAGAAGGGTTTCAACCAAGCACAGGGACAAGAATTTATTGTCCTTTCCAGCTTTTAGCTTTTGCAATACAATATGAAATTTTTGAGTTAAACCCGATGCCATATCATATTGTAAACGTTCTATTCTATACCTTATTAAAGGTCCTTTTATTTCTTCTTTTAAAGGAGCTATGGAAAAATAGATATCCGTACCTGCCATTAATTATTATCCTTCTATTTGCAGCACATCCTATTCATGTAGAAGTGGTTGCCAACTTAAAGGGAAGTGCAGACTTATTTGATATGCCGCACGCGACCGCAGCTTTTTTATTTCTTTTTTATTTTGTCAAAAAAAAGGTGCTCTTTACGCTAGGTTAATTAAAAGAAAATTGTTCATCTACTAGTAATTGCTAAACCTAGAAAGTAACAGTAATACTTTATGATTGCAATTACAAGTTTAGATATCTAGTCAATAAATATAGTTTAATGAACAGCACTTTTAGTATTTGTTTACTGATTGGGTTTTTAGCAACTATCAGTGCATTCCAGCACGGAGGCTTGAAAATTGAAATATTTTCAAGATAAAACCATCAATACCAGCAAGAGATTTTTAGAGCGAACATTTATCGGCATCTGTAAATCATATGGTTTTCTCAACTATATATCTAGGCCGCTGTTTAACTTCCTTATATATCTTACCTATATACTCTCCTATTATTCCAACACAAAACAATTGAATTCCACCTAAAAAATAAATAGGTAATGCAGTAGAGGCCCAACCCTTGATTGTATTTAGCACCAAATAAGAATAAATGGCGTAGACAATAAAAAGAAGACTAAAGAAGAATATACTTAAACCTAAAAAAGTAATGAGTCTTAGGGGTACAATACTAAAAGAAGTAATGCCATCCAATGAAAAAGAAAGCATCTTTTTCAAAGAAAACTTAGTGTTTCCGCCTATTCTTTTTAATCGATCATAGTATACTTCCGTAGTTTTAAAGCCTAAAAGAGGAAACATACTGCGTAAAAAAAGATTCACTTCTTTAAATTTCGCCAATTCGTTTAGAGCCTTTCCGCTGGCAAGTCTATAATCAGCATGATTGAAAATAATATTTACACCCATTATTTTCATCAGCTTATAGAAGGCCAAAGCTGTTTGTTTTTTGAAAAAAGTATCTGTAACTCGTTTATTTCTTACCCCATAGACTATTTCATTTCCTTCTTGGTATTTCTTGACCATTGTTTCTATAACAGTGATATCATCTTGTAAGTCTGCATCAATTGTAATACAGCAATCAGCCTGATCCTTATACGTTAACAAACCTGCTAGAATTGCATTTTGATGGCCCACGTTCTGCGCAAGCTTTATGGCTAATACAGTATCTGATTTTTCTTTTAGTGTGAGTATTTTATTCCAAGTTTCGTCACTACTGCCATCATCGACAAAAACGATTCTACTTTCTTGACTTATCAATTCTTTCTTCCAGAGTTTATTATAAACCCCGATTAGCTCTTCAAAGGTTTGGTTAATAATTTCTTCCTCATTGTAACAAGGCAGTATGATATACAGAATTGTTTTAGTCATGTTTTTACATCAAAAAATCAACTATTATTGGTATTCAAAATGATTGGATATGAATTTTATAAATAGGAGACGTTTATACAATTTATGTAAATATACTATTTACATGTTAAATTTACAGAAATAAATTTCACTACAAAGTTTCATAAAAATAATATAGCTTTGCCTCGAACTAGTTTTCAATCCATGATGTCAACAAAAAATACACAAATCAATTATTCTGAATTAAAAGGGTTAAAGATAAGTCCACTTTCTAACAAACTGTCAATTGTTATTATTACTATCGTAACTCTTTTACTTTATGCCAATACGTTTACCCATGAGTTTGCTTATGATGATGCTTCTGTCATTTCAAGTAATAGCTATGTCCAAGAGGGTGTAGGAGGAATAAAAAAGATTTTAACGCAAGGTTCCTGGGATGGATTTAAGCCTGCCGAGAACATGAAAATTTATCGTCCGTTTCAGCTTTTAGTTTTTGCTGTGCAATATGAGTTCTTCAAATTAAATCCAACACCATACCATATTATAAACGTACTATTCTATGCGCTATTGAATTGCTTGTTATTCTTGCTGTTAAAGCAGTTCTGGAATAACAAATATCCTTACCTCCCATTACTTATAGTCCTTCTTTTTGCAACACACCCTGTGCATGTAGAAGTGGCTGCTAACTTAAAGGGAAGTGCAGATTTATTTGGAATGTTGCACGCGACCGCAGCTTTTTTATTCCTTTTTTATTATATTCATAAAAAGAAAGTATACTATATAGTTTTTGCTTGTTTCTTTTATTTATTGTCTCTAGCTTCTAAAGAAATTGCAGTGACATATATAGGTGTTTTTCCTTTAGCTATGTATTTCTTTACAGAACTAAAATTGAAAAGTATTATTAAAAATACAACTCCATTTATTCTCGTAATCGGACTATACTTGCTTATTCGTTTTTTGGTTTTTGATGGCAATAGCTCATCGAGTTTAACTCATGTTGATGATTTTGACAATGTACTTTTGTTGGCAGAGACCTCGAGCCAAGAGATAGGTATGCGTCTTTGGAGTTTAGGTAAAAATTTACAACTATTAATCTTTCCAGACCCGCTGAGAATGATGTATGTCTACGATGATATTCCATTTACAGAAGTTTATGATTTTATAGCGATATCGACATTTTTAGTATACCTATTATTAACCTTTGTTAGCATATTTTACTTCCGTAAAAAAAGCATTCTAGTTTTTGGTATAGTCTTTTATTTACTAACAATTTCACTGTTCTCAAATACTTATGCCTTCATGCCAAACATCTTGGCAGAACGTTGGCTGTTGATTCCTTCATTTGGCTTTTGTATTGTACTAGGTGTCCTATTATATAGAGCATTAGTCTCTGTGTCTACATTATCAAATTTCATAAAATCCAATATCCTTATTGTTCCTATTATTAGCATCATTTTATTCCTTTACTCATTTAAAACTTTTGACCGAAACTATGATTGGAAAAATGACGCGACAATTTTTGCAGCGGATATTAAAACATGTCCTAATAATCAGATTGTACTTCGTGGACATGGAACAGAATTAATGAGATCTAGTGAACCTGAAAAAATAAAAGAAGGAATTATTTATTTAGAGAAAGCTCGCAAACAATTACCCACTCGCTATGGAACGAATAATAATATAGGAATAGCGTATCTTAAGCTAAAAGACTTTGACAAAGCCGCAGTTGCTTTTGAGAGAGAATTACAATTAGCCCCTAAAAATAAAACTACTATTTCTCAGTTATGGGGAAGTTATAACAAGGCTGGTATAGAATTAATGGATTCCAATGACCCTAAAAAAATCAAAGAAAGTCTTTTCTATTTTATAAAAGCACAAAAACTAGTGCCCACCAATTATCAGGCTATACACAACTTAGGTAAGGCTTATTATATGCTAAGAGATATGGACAGTGCTATAGCAACTTATGAAAGTATATTTCAGGCAGTGCCCCAGAAACACGATTCAGCTTTTGCTTTAGGTTTAGTTTATAATACCGCGAAAAAGCATGAAGAGGCTCTCGGCGTTTTATTAACTCTAAAAGACATCGAAGGCTATAACGATACACCAAATTTTAGGAAGCAACTCTATATGGCTTATACAGGACTTGGGCAATTTGAAGCAGCAGCTAAGTATGCTGCTAAGTAAGGGCTTAAAAAATGGCTCATTTCATTTAGGAATCCTTCTGTAAAAGTTCTTTTATAAAGTATATACAAATCGCACAGTTACGAAACGTGGCTGTATAAAAGTTTCTGAAGTAAATACCGAAATATTATTTGCATTATTTCTTACTTGAGAATCAATATCCAATATGTTGGTTGCCTTGAGTTCATATTCCCATTTGGCATCCTTATCTTTTCTGTACGATAAACTCGCATCCCAGGTTTGGAATGAATTTAGCTTACCGCCTTTATCACTCAAGGTATTGTAGCTATAATTGGATTTCCAGATATAAGCATCAAACTCTTCCGATGGAGCATTTGTAATGAAAGTAGTACTAACGCCACCTTGATTATTGTTGGAAACGCTAAATCTAAATCGCAAGCTTACATTAGGCGCGTATTTATAATTGGTTCATAAACTAGGTGCATAGGCGCGCGTAAAGCTTTCGTTAAGCGATTTTCGTCCTTGTATAAATTGATTTTATTGTAGTTAAAATTCAAGTTTAGACTTGCCCTCAGCTTTCCGAAAGTGCGCTGAATACGTCCAAAAGCGCGTATGAGTATCTTATTGAAATGTTTGCTGATGTAGCAGGTAAAAAGGGTGGAGAGTTCTACACACCTCATCAAGTAGTGGAGTTATTAGTTGAAATTATTAACCCTAAAGAAGGCCAAAGTATTTAAGATGTTGCGATATTAAAGTAGAACCAATTTTAATCCCGTACGATGCACACCATATAAATTTATAAATATATGATATACAGGCTTATAAATTTTATTTCAAATATATTTTATACTATTTGACTCTATTGTTGGACCCAAAATCCAAAGATTCCAATAAATTTTATATTTTCTGCAGCAACTTTAGTTCTTGCTTTAACAAAGAATATATTGTCCTCATATTCTATAGTCCAATTGCTCTGGATTTTTAAAATATTCTTTACTCTTATAATTCCCTCAGAAAAGTGCGACACTCTTTGACCTCAGCATTCGTCTTTCTCCATAAACCAAAGGTCACAATTTGAACCATAATACTTCATGGCTTCGATAATATGCTTGCTTGTTATACTTTTAGATTCTTTAAGATTTACCCTGTGAAGGATGATGATATCTTGCTATTATTTATACATCCAGATAAACTAAGCTCTTCATTATTTTGAGTGATTTTTAATCAACTATCTTTTGTATCAAATTTTATATTATTTTTAGTACGACTATAACAATCACCAATGAAAGAAAATAACGCTTACATTTTAGGAACCGACACACAAGAACTGCATCGGCTAGGAGTGCAGCATCAAGTATGGGCTTCTGAAGCGCAACAAGGATGGAATCTGGCAAAATTTAAAACAGGAGATACGCTATTAGATCTAGGATGTGGTCCAGGGTTTTGTGCTCAAGAATTGGCCTATATCGTGGGAGCTAAAGGAAAAGTAATTGGCGTTGATCTTTCTGAAGCCTATATTGAACACCTTAATAAAATTGCATCTTTACATCAACTACCCATAGAAGGCTATGTATCAGATTTCAACCAAATGAATCTAGCGCCCAATAGTCTAGACGGAATGTATTGTCGTTGGGCATTGGCCTGGCTTCCCAATCCGCAAGAAATTTTACAAAAAGTGTACGACGCTCTTAAGCCTGGAGGAAAAATGGTTATTCACGAATACTATGATTGGACCACTCATCAAACCCAACCGCACAAGCCAAAATTGTACAAAGCAATACAAGCAGCGATGCAAAGTTTTAAAGATTCGCAGGGGGAGATAAATATAGGACGTGAATTACCTAGCTTGTTTCAAGAACTTGGTATGAAAGTGACGCATATTAGGCCAATGATAAAAATGGCAACCGTTGATGAACTGGCATGGCAATGGCCTAAAACTTTTTACCAAAGCTATTTTCCTCGCCTAGTAGATGCTGGCTATTTGACTCCAGAAGAAGTAAGCGAAGCACGTTTAGAAATGACCGAACTTGAAAATACTCCAGGCGCAACGCTATGTTGTCCGCTGATGGTGGAAGTGATTGCTGAGAAATAATGGTCTAATCAAGTAACCATAGCAAGTGTCTTTCTATCCAAACCACCCATCTCTATCAAGGGAGCGATACTGTATGGCTTCTGAAATATGATCGCCTGTAATGTTTTCAGAATTTTCAAGATCTGCGATGGTTCGCGATACTTTTAAAATACGATCGTAGGCCCTTGCTGAAAGATTGAGTCGCTCCATAGCGGTTTTTAATAAGTCTAGAGAAGCTTGTTCAAGTTTGCAATACGTACGGATTTGCTTCACCCCCATTTGCGCATTGTAATGAATATTGTCAAAAGCTTCAAAACGATCTGTTTGTAATTTACGTGCTGCACTCACACGGTCTCTAATGACCGCACTCGCTTCTCCTTTGCGCTCTTCACTTAGCTTTTCAAAAGGGACTGGAGTTACTTCTATGTGAATGTCAATCCTATCTAACAATGGACCAGAAATCTTACTCAAATACCGTTGCATTTCTGCAGGGCTTGAGACTACCGGCGCGTCTGGATCGTTAAAATAACCTCCCGGACTTGGATTCATACTTGCAACCAACATAAAACTGGACGGATACGTCACCGTAAACCGAGCTCTTGAGATGGTTACTTCTCTGTCTTCTAAGGGTTGGCGTAATACTTCTAATACGCCCCGCTTGAATTCTGGTAATTCATCTAAAAATAAAACGCCGTTATGTGCTAATGAGATTTCTCCAGGTTGCGGGTATTGGCCGCCACCGACAAGGGCTACATCGCTAATTGTATGATGAGGACTCCTAAAAGGTCTGGAAGTCATTATTCCACTCTTCTGCATGGTGCGTCCTGCAACGCTGTGGATTTTTGTGGTTTCTAAAGATTCACCGAGCGACATAGGTGGTAAGATGCTTGGCAATCGTTTTGCTAACATAGTTTTTCCAGATCCTGGAGGGCCGATTAATATCACATTATGACCTCCTGCTGCAGCAATCTCCATACAGCGTTTGATGCTCTCTTGTCCTTTGACGTCTGCAAAATCAAACTCCGGATTGGAAAGATGTTCGTAGAACTCTGCTTCTGTATCAACAATGGTTTGTTCTAAAGAAACACCCTCATTAAAGAAGTCTATTACCTGCGATATATTATCCACACCAAAGACCTCCAGTCCTTCTACGATAGCCGCTTCTTTAGCGTTTTGAGTGGGCAAAACAAAACCTTTAAACCCTTCTTCCATAGCTTTGATGGCGATAGGTAATGCGCCACGAATAGGTTGTAAGCTCCCATCTAAGGACAATTCCCCCATTATTATATATGCATCTAAGGGATGTTTTGTTTGTATCTGCTCTGTAGCAGCAAGGATTCCCATTGCTAGGGTTAAATCATATGCAGACCCCTCCTTACGCAGATCTGCAGGAGACATATTTAAAATTAGTTTTTTACCAGGAATTTTATACCCGTTGTTTTGCAAGGCTGCAGCAATACGGTAATTACTTTCTTTAATCGCATTATCTGGTAATCCTACTAAGTGATATCCAATGCCATTATCTACATTTACTTCGACGGTAATCGTCGTTGCATCAACACCAAAAACGGCACTACCATAAACTTTTGTGAGCATATATTCCCTTTTGGTTGTGGCTATTAAAGTAACCTTTGTGAAGATAGGGAAATTAATCTATAACGGAACTGGTCCGAAATACGAATGATTGACGCCTGTTAGCATTATCTAATTATAGACTTAAAACAAAAAATCCTATTACGTTAATAATAGGATTGGACGATACTATAAGAATTCCCCTGCTTCGAAGCGAAAGTGAATTCTAAATTTGAATAATTTTATCATAGTGCAAAGATAAAGCGATTCCCTGCTTCAAGCAATATAAATATTATCGATATAAATTATAAAACTAACAGTTTTGATGATAGTTTGAGGCTTCATAGTTTTGACCTATTCTTGTTCTTTCATTTTAGATTTATCCCCTGCGCTAACCTTCGTTTGCATCAAGTGTTCGCAACAAAAATAAGTTCATACAAATCAACTTACCCCAATCGAGCCTTTGCCATTTTCTTCCCTAACTCCACCCCAGGCTGATCATAGCTAAAAATATTCCAGATTACGCCTTGTACAAAAAGTTTGTGCTCGTAAAGGGCGATGAGTTTCCCTAGAGAGTTAGGCGTTAGTTTTTCAATCTTCAACATGTTTGAAGGACTATTCCCTTCAAAGCGTTTAAAGTTATTTTCTACGGGTTTCCCATAGGTACCTTGTGCCAGTGCATCTGCTTGCGCGTAGCAATTGGCAAGTAGTTTTTCTTGGTGGTCTTTGTTGCCGTAAAGCGATTCTGTGTAGCAAATAAAATCTGAAGGAATCAACTTGGTGCCTTGGTGCAGCAATTGCATAAAAGCGTGCTGTGCGTTCGTGCCAGTACTCCCCCAAACGATGGTGCCCGTTTGGTAATCCACGGGTTCGCCATTTCTGTCTATACTCTTCCCATTACTCTCCATTACTGCTTGCTGTAAGTAATCTACAAGCTTATCGAGATATTGACTGTATGGGAGTACCGCCTCCGTTTCTGTCTGAAAAAAGTTATTATACCAGATAGATAGCATCGCTAAAATTACTGGCATATTTTTATCAAATGACGTCTCTTTAAAATGCCCGTCCATTGCATGAGCACCTTTTAATAGCTGCTCAAAATGAGTGTACCCAATAGCACAGCAGGTAGATAAACCTACGGCACTCCATAAAGAGAAACGACCGCCTACCCAATCCCACATAGGAAATATATTTTCTTCGGAAATGCCATACCCTCGTACTGCTTCTAGATTTGTAGAAACCGCCACAAAATGTTTGCTCACCGCTTCTTCTGAAGCTTGCTCAATAAACCATTTGCGTATTGTCGTCGCATTTGTCAATGTCTCTTGCGTAGTGAATGTCTTTGAAACAATAATAAAGAGGGTTGTTTCTGGGTCTAATTTTTTTAACGTTTCCATCACGTGATCCCCATCTACGTTAGACACATAATGCACATCTAGGTGATTCTTGTAAAACGTAAGCGCTTCGGTCACCATTGCTGGGCCAAGGTCGCTTCCTCCTATCCCGATGTTCACGATCGCTTTGATTTCTTTGCCAGTATGTCCTTTCCATGCTCCTGTTATTACTTTTTCTGAAAAGTCACGCATTTGGTTTAATGCGGCTTTCACTTCAGGTTTCATACTGTTGAAATCGCGTAGTGCGGCATGAAGTACGGCTCTGCCTTCGGTTTCGTTAATCTGCTCACCGTTAAACTGAGCGTCAATGGCTTCTTGCAATTTGCATTCATTAGCCAATTGTAATAGTAACTCTAACGTTTCTGAAGTGATCCTGTTTTTTGAATAATCTAAAGAAATATCTTCCCAAATAAAAGACATGGCTTTACGTCTTCCTTTTTTTGAGGTAAATAATTCTTGAATGTGGGCATCGTTGATCGTCTCAAAATGAGCGTCTAATTGTTGCCAAGCTTTTGTAGTGGTCGGGTTTATTTTTGGTAATAACATTCAGTTCTTTTGTTAAGCTTCGACAGGCTAAGCCTGACATATTGCTGAAATTTAATTTAATTTATGCTCGCGATAGTGCTTAATCAAACCATCAATAGGACGGCGAATAATATTCCCCAACTGAAGGTGATAGGGCTTCATGCAGTCACGGATGATGTCTTCGCTAAAGTGCGCAATGCTTCCTATAAAATGGATAGGAACGTTTTGAGCTTCTTTAAAACTTAGTACGCGACGCTCTAAAAACTTGTTGATCCCTTCGCTTATCAGGCCATAAAAGTAACCATTAATTTCCATAACGTTTTCTGGTCTGCCTTGACCTGGTTGAAAAATAAATTCGGCAAAGGAAGCCAAGTACATATTAGGATTTGACTTCTTATAAATATTTAATTTGATTTCATCTGCGTCTAGATTAAATCTACTTTCAAATTCTATAGCGAGCACAGCTGGCATTTTATTGTAATAATAATCTCGTATCAGCCTTTTTCCGAAGTAATTACCACTCGCTTCATCCATCAATATAAAACCTAAAGATTCTATAGGATTATGGATGTCCTTCCCGTCAAAATAACAACTGTTAGAGCCCGTACCTAGAATACAAACGATTCCCGGCTCTTGTGTGGCAGCATATACCGCCGCCACCGTATCTTCAGAAACAGTTACGGTAGCATTTACAAACAAAGACTCAATAATTTCTTTTAAAATGTTTATAGGCCGCTGCGTACCGCAACCTGCGCCATAAAAATCCACTTGATTTACTTCTGTAAATAAAGCTTTTAATTCTTCATTTTCTTCTATTCTACTTTTTAAGTCATGCTCTGGTATTACTGCTGGATTTAGACCAAGCGTGCGTGTACGTAACACCACCTCACCTGTTTCATCTAGCAGAATCCAATCGCATTTTGTAGAACCACCATCGGTAATTAATATCATATTCCTTTTAAAATTAATTACTATACTTATTGAATAATGCCTCTTGATTTTGAAATAAAATAACAGATCACAATTTAAGACCGAATTGAAAAATTTTACATTTCGATAGTAAACTAGCTATGTCAACCTGAGCGCTTCGATCAGTATAAACTAAAGTCGAAGCGCTCAATTTGACATCCTTAATTTCTATTTAAGAGAAGCCACGTGCGCTGTTAACTCGATCAACTTTGCAGAGTACCCATATTCATTATCGTACCAAGCGACCAATTTAAAGAAATTATCGTTCAAAGCAATCCCTGCTTCTGCATCAAAGTTACACGTATGAGAATCGCTCCGGTAATCCATGGAAACTACAGCTGCGTCTGTGTAGCTCACCACACCTTTGTAAGCGCCGTTTGCTGCATCTTTAAATAATTGATTTACTTCTTTTGCCGTGGCAGATTTTTTAGTTCTCACCGTTAAATCTACAACAGAGACATCTACTGTAGGCACTCTAAATGCCATTCCTGTAAGTTTTCCTGCTAAAGAAGGAATAACTTTTGTCACTGCAACTGCAGCTCCAGTAGTAGATGGGATGATGTTTGCTACACCACTTCTTCCTAATCTGTAATTTTTTCCTGATGGCATGTCCACGGTTGTTTGTGTTGCCGTAAGTGCGTGAATAGTCGTCATTAATCCTTCTACTATTCCTAAATTATCATCAATAATTTTTGCCATTGGCGCTAAACAGTTTGTGGTACAAGAAGCATTTGATACAATTGTATCACTTGCTTTAACGTCCATATGGTTTACTCCCATTACAAACATGGGTGCTGTTTTTGAAGGTGCAGAAATTACTACCTTTTTTGCTCCAGCTTTAATATGTGCATCTGCATTGTTGGTTTCTGTAAAGATACCAGTACAGTCTAAAACAATCTCCGCCTGAACTTCATCCCATTTCAAGTTTTCTGGGTTGCGCTCGTTTGTCACTCTTATAACTCTGCCGTCCACAAGGATGTTTCCGTCTTTAACGCTTATTTCACCTTGATATCTTCCGTGTACAGAATCATACTCTAATAAGTAAGCTAGATGATCTACATCTAATAAATCATTTACCGCTACTACTTCTACTGTATCACTTTGTGCTGCGATTCTAAATGCGATTCTACCGATACGGCCAAAACCGTTTATTGCAATTTTTGTTTTCATACTTTGACTCCGCTCCGTAAGCGGATATTTTTAGTTATATATATTATTATTTTGGACGGCTTCAATAATGGCCGTCCCCTGGTTTTCTGCAAGTTTGATGATTAATGACTTACTCTTTTTGTCTTAAGTCTAAACGTTTTGCTTTTAAAGGCATTAACTTATACAGATATAATATCTGCTACCCTTATCAAGTCTTTATCAATTTTATTTTCACCTTTTAGTGATTCTTTGAAATCTACAATTACTACTTTATTATGGACAAGTCCTATCATTACATCTCGTTCACCATTAAGAAGTGCATCTACTGCCCCTACTCCAAGCCTGCTAGCCAGCACTCTGTCATAACAACTTGGAGAACCTCCCCGTTGTATGTGACCTAACACGGTTACTTTGCATTCGTATTCTTCCAGATTTTCACGTATGTATTCTGCAAGTCCAAAAATGTTTTTGCCTATTTGGTCGCCTTCAGCAACTACTACAATGCTGGAAGATTTACCAGAAGCTTTACTTCTTTTTAAAGAAGCTACAAGACGCTCTCTTCCCATATCTTGTTCTGGGATTAAAATTTCTTCTGCTCCTGCTCCTATTCCTGCATTTAAAGCAATATCACCAGCATCTCTTCCCATTACTTCTACTAGAAATAATCTGTTATGAGAGTTTGCGGTATCTCTTATTTTATCAATTGCTTCAACAACTGTGTTTAATGCTGTGTCATACCCTATGGTATTATCTGTTCCATTAATGTCATTATCTATCGTGCCAGGTAAGCCTACAATAGGAAAATTATGTTCTTCATTAAATACAATAGCTCCTGTAAAAGTTCCATCGCCACCAATGACCACTAAGGCATCAATGCTATTTTTCTTTAAGTGCTCATAGGCTTTCTTTCTGCCTTCTTTCGTCATAAATCCTTTTGATCGGGCAGATTTTAAAAACGTACCTCCTCTGTTAATCAAATTCTTTACAGAACGCGCATTTAAGGTTTTAAAGTCACCTTCTATCAATCCTTCATAACCTCGATATACACCAACGCATTCTAGATTATGATAAGCACATGAACGCACTACAGCACGTATGGCAGCGTTCATTCCTGGAGCGTCTCCTCCACTTGTTAAGACCGCTATTTTTTTAATTTCTGATTTCATGAAGGTAAATATATGTACTTAAATTTAGACTTAAAGTGCCTTATGCTTTCTATAATAATTTTGTTCTTTTCAAATGAATGTTAGCTGAAAATGACATCGGTGCTAATCACGACTACACAAACAGCATCTTAATGAGCATAAAGGAAGTGAAGCTACTTATTGACATTCACTGGCATTAAAATAAACAGACTAATAATACTGCATAAAAAAATCCACTAACAATAGCTATGTTTTCCGCAAATGTTGGGACTCGTTTAATGAAGTCTGTCAGCATTTTATAGTGAGAATAAAATACCTTAACAGTTATTTTATCGTGCAGATAACCAAACAAGAACACTATTGTTAAACAAAAAATAAGAGCTTGCTTCCTTAAAAACAAGCCCTTGCAACAATTAAACTAGTTATATTAACTTAATTATTTTCTAACTAGTTTAGTTGTTTTAGATCCTTCTTCAGTAACAACCGTAGCCGTATAAACACCTGCACTTAAATGGCTATTTGCTATAGCAACATTTGTAGCATTAGGCGTTTCAAAACTCACACGTTGTCCTAATAGGTTTACAATCTCAATAGACTGGATAGGGGTGTTTGCAGTAATATTCCAAACATCTGAAGATGGGTTAGGATATACAGATACTGATGCATCATTTACTTCATTAACACTTAAAACTGTAGATACAAGTACAATGCTTCCTAAATCTGCTTCTTGCGTTGGGTTTGCATTAAGACCGCTTACATACCATCCGTATTGTAATGTAGTATCTTCTGCTTCCACATTCGTATACGTTACCGTAAACTCTTGCCCATCTACTAAAGGTGTAGTTTCTAATTTTAAGACAGTAAAATCTGAATTAAAAACTTTGATAAAAGCGACAGCTACATATGCTGGGTCCAATGTATTTGATGACACACCACCTGTGAAGGTAACTTCAGAACCTATTAATGAGTTATCTTCTAAATACGTGTTTCCTTCAAAAATTTTATTTCCAATATCACCATTTGACCAAAACTCATCTGCTGCATCATAGGTGTTAAAATTAGGCTGTAAAGTGATGGTCCCAGCGCCTGCATCTACTATAGTCTGTAAGTCTGGTATTCCCCAACCTTGACCAAAAACAAAATCACCTCCATCAGCAGGTGTATTAAATACGTTGGCATATCCAATAAATGCATCTGCAGTTGGATCTGTTACCACTGTTTCTTGTGCGGTCATTCCCAATGACAATAGCCCTACTAAAGCGCTAAAAATGTAATTCTTTTTCATTTTTTTTTAAATTTTAATTAATCATCAATTTTAAATAAAGGGCGGCATGTTTTACACCGCCCCCGATAAGGTTTTATTTTTTAACAATCTTTACGGTCTTCACATTTCCGAAGTCATCAGAGATATGTACTAGATATATTCCAGTATTTAAATAACCTAAAGTCAATTGTGTATTTGTTGCTTTTGGCTGTGAAGCAAACACCTCTTGTCCTAGCATATTTACTACGGAAATGTTAGCGATTGCAACTTGTGCTGCGATGTTTAACTGGTCTATCGTTGGGTTAGGGTACACGGCTACAGAAGTAAGCTCTACACCTTGTACACTTAAAGGGTTAGTGACCATAACATCATCAAAATAGTATGTAGAACCGTCTCCTGGAAGACCATCTATGAATTCAAAGAATACTACAATTCTCACAAAATCTGTTCCTGCGGTCATCCCTGTGAAGTCATATAATAGTGTTTCCCACTCATCTGTAACGGTCGTATTCACATCAACTTCGATCCCTACAGAGTTATCAGCGTTCTCTAATCTCATTTTAACAGGAATACCTGCTTTAGGAGAATAGGTCTTCATTGAGATTCCCTCAAATTCGCTAAAATCAATAGGCGTTCCTAGATTGATTGCTGTTCCAGCAAAGAATTGTGCTCCGTCTGTCTTTGTAGTTCTTAATACTGTTGCACTGGTATTGATACCGCCAGCAACCGCATTTGCTTCTACTACAGAATCTGCACCTTCAAAACCTATTGGGTTATAATCTACGTCCGTATCTTCAAAAGTAATAGGAAGTACTACTGGATCACCCATTGGTGCCGGAGCCACTTCAACATCATCAAAATAGTACGTAGAACCATCTCCTGGAAGACCCTCTACAAACTCATAAAACACAACTAATCGTACATAATCTGCTGCTGCAGACTGTCCTGTAAAATCAAAAGTTAAAACTTCCCAACCATCAACTAAAGTAGTATTTACATCTACTTCTGCTCCTACACTGTTATCTGCATTTTCTAATCTAATCTTAACTGGAATACCAGCTTTAGGAGAATATGATTTCATAGTAATCATTTCAGAAGAAGAAAAGTCTATTGGTGCATCTAAGTTAATTGCTGTTCCTGCAAAGAATTGTGCTCCATCTGTTTTTGTAGTTCTGAGAACCATAGCACTTGTATTAATACCTCCTGAAACTGCATTTGCCTCAACAACACTATCTGCTCCCTCAAAACCTATTGGGGCATAATCAATCCCTGAATCTTCAAATGTTAATGGAAAGACTGGACCACTTGACATAGGTGTCATAACTTCAACATCATCAAAATAGTACGTAGAACCATCTCCTGGAAGACCCTCTACAAACTCATAAAACACAACTAATCGTACATAATCTGCTGCTGCAGACTGTCCTGTAAAATCAAAGGTTAAAACTTCCCAACCATCAACTAAAGTAGTATTTACATCTACTTCTGCTCCTACACTGTTATCTGCATTTTCTAATCTCATCTTAACTGGAATACCAGCTTTAGGAGAATATGATTTCATAGTAATCATTTCAGAAGAAGAAAAGTCTATTGGTACATCTAAGTTAATTGCTGTTCCTGCAAAGAATTGTGCTCCATCTGTTTTTGTAGTTCTGAGAACCATAGCACTTGTATTAATACCTCCTGAAACTGCATTTGCCTCAACAACACTATCTGCTCCCTCAAAACCTATTGGGGCATAATCAATCCCTGAATCTTCAAATGTTAATGGAAAGACTGGACCACTTGACATAGGTGTCATAACTTCAACATCATCAAAATAGTACGTAGAACCATCTCCTGGAAGACCCTCTACAAACTCATAAAACACAACTAATCGTACATAATCTGCTGCTGCAGACTGTCCTGTAAAATCAAAGGTTAAAACTTCCCAACCATCAACTAAAGTAGTATTTACATCTACTTCTGCTCCTACACTGTTATCTGCATTTTCTAATCTCATCTTAACTGGAATACCAGCTTTAGGAGAATATGATTTCATAGTAATCATTTCAGAAGAAGAAAAGTCTATAGGTGCATCTAAGTTAATTGCTGTTCCTGCAAAGAATTGTGCTCCATCTGTTTTTGTAGTTCTAAGAACCATAGCACTTGTATTAATACCTCCTGAAACTGCATTTGCCTCAACAACACTATCTGCTCCCTCAAAACCTATTGGGGCATAATCAATCCCTGAATCTTCAAATGTTAATGGAAAGACTGGACCACTTGACATAGGTGTCATAACTTCAACATCATCAAAATAGTACGTAGAACCATCTCCTGGAAGACCCTCTACAAACTCATAAAACACAACTAATCGTACATAATCTGCTGCTGCAGACTGTCCTGTAAAATCAAAGGTTAAAACTTCCCAACCATCAACTAAAGTAGTATTTACATCTACTTCTGCTCCTACACTGTTATCTGCATTTTCTAATCTCATCTTAACTGGAATACCAGCTTTAGGAGAATATGATTTCATAGTAATCATTTCAGAAGAAGAAAAGTCTATTGGTGCATCTAAGTTAATTGCTGTTCCTGCAAAGAATTGTGCTCCATCTGTTTTTGTAGTTCTGAGAACCATAGCACTTGTATTAATACCTCCTGAAACTGCATTTGCCTCAACAACACTATCTGCTCCCTCAAAACCTATTGGGGCATAATCAATCCCTGAATCTTCAAATGTTAATGGAAAGACTGGAGCTGCTGGAGCAAGACTAACCTGTGTTAAATTATCCCAATAGTAGGTCTGTGCTACTGCATCAACTTGATTAAAGTTCATAAATACAGTCACAGAATCGAAAGTCTCATTTGTAAGTGCACTAAAGTCAAAAGCTATTTCTTCCCAAGCACCAGTCGTAGTTAAATTCACTAACCGCTCTTGTGGAAGACCTGTAGAACTTTCTAATTTTAATAATACTGGTGTATTAACTAAAGGTGACCATACATTCATGGTAAACCCTTTATCTGTTGAAAGATCAATCAAACCAACTGGATAATTAACTCCAGCAAAAGCTGCATTAGCAGGTATCATATTCTCAGCAACATTGGCCGATGTATTAACCCCTGTAGCATCTGGATTTGAAATCACTTGTGTCGCAGATCCACCAAAATCTCCGAAAGCAGGAAGTTGTCCTCCTTCAAATGTTATTGGTAAAGATGGAGCTGCTGGGGCAAGACTAACCTGTGTTAAATTATCCCAATAGTAAGTCTGTGCTCCTGCATCAACTTGATTAAAGTTCATAAATATAGTCACAGAATCGAAAGTCTCATTTGTAAGTGCACTAAAGTCAAAAGCTATTTCTTCCCAAGCACCAGTCGTAGTTAAATTCACTAACCGCTCTTGTGGAAGACCTGTAGAACTTTCTAATTTTAATAATACTGGTGTATTAACTAAAGGTGACCATACATTCATGGTAAACCCTTTATCTGTTGAAAGATCAATCAAACCAACTGGATAATTAACTCCAGCAAAAGCTGCATTAGCAGGTATCATATTCTCAGCAACATTGGCCGATGTATTAACCCCTGTAGCATCTGGATTTGAAATCACTTGTGTCGCAGATCCACCAAAATCTCCGAAAGCAGGAAGTTGTCCTCCTTCAAATGTTATTGGTAAGGATGGAGCTGCTGGGGCAAGACTAACCTGTGTTAAATTATCCCAATAGTAGGTCTGTGCTACTGCATCAACTTGATTAAAGTTCATAAATACAGTCACAGAATCGAAAGTCTCATTTGTAAGTGCACTAAAGTCAAAAGCTATTTCTTCCCAAGCACCAGTCGTAGTTAAATTCACTAATCGCTCTTGTGGAAGACCTGTAGAACTTTCTAATTTTAATAATACTGGTGTATTAACTAAAGGTGACCATACATTCATGGTAAACCCTTTATCTGTTGAAAGATCAATCAAACCAACTGGATAATTAACTCCAGCAAAAGCTGCATTAGCAGGTATCATATTCTCAGCAACATTGGCCGATGTATTAACCCCTGTAGCATCTGGATTTGAAATCACTTGTGTCGCAGATCCACCAAAATCTCCGAAAGCAGGAAGTTGTCCTCCTTCAAATGTTATTGGTAAAGATGGAGCTGCTGGGGCAGGAGTAAATAATTCAAGATTATCCCAATAGTAGGTCTGTGCTGCAGCGTCTATCATATTGAAATTCATAAATACTGTCACAGAATCATAAGTAACTGCTCCTTCAGAACTAAAATCGAATACGATCTCTTCCCAAGCTCCAGTAGTAGTTAAATTTGCTTGTCGCTCTATGGGAGGATTTGGTCCACCTTCTAATTTCAACAATACGGGTATTCCCGCAAGCGGGGACCAAACGTCCATTCTGAGTACCTTATTAACTGTAAGATCAATAGGGGCTACTATATTAACTCCTGCAAATGCTGCATTCGCAGCTACGACATTTTCAGCAACATTAGCGGTGGTATTTACACCTGTAGGATCTGGATTAACAATCAATTGAGTCGCAGACCCATTGAAATCGCCAAAACCTGGCGCTGCTCCTTCAAAATCGAGAACAACCTGAGAAAACCCTGCGGAGGTAATCAAGAAGATGAATATATATGTGAAATTTTTCATATTATATTTTTTAAGATTAGTTAGTTCAAATAAACTTTTATTGTTTTAATATTCTTTTAGTACTTATACCTGCTGAGGAGACGATCTGAACTAAGTACATACCAGTTTCCAATGAGGAAAGATCAGCCGAATACGTTGTGCTATTAGGTGAAGCATTAAGAACTCTTTGTCCGATTGTATTATACATAGTTATTTCTAAAATTTCCTCCATCGCCTGAACATTCCATACATTTTTCACTGGATTTGGAAAAGCAGTAACGGACAATGAATCATTGTCATTCAGTCCTAAAGAACCAACTACATTAATATCATCGAAGTAATAAGTACTTCCATCACCAGGAAGAGATTCGATAAATTCAAAAAACACAATTACTTTCGTGAAATCGATACCTCCTGTCATTCCTGAAAAATCCCATACTAATTCTTCCCATTGATTATCAACTGTTGTGTTCACATCTAATTCTAAAAACTGACTCCCATTAACATTTTCTAGTTTTAGGCGAACTGGAATATTATTTTTTGGAGACCATGTTTTTATCGCAATACTTTCTGAAGTAGAAAAGTCAATAGGAACATTTAAAGAAAGGGTAGTCCCCGCGTAAAACTGGGAACCAACTGTTTTAATAGTTCTCACTACTGTGGCACTAGTATTTAAACCAGATTGATCAGGATTTGTTTCTATTGCAGAATCAGCTCCTTCAAAACCTACAATATTGTAATTAGCATTGGTATTCTCGAAATCCACAGGGAGTGCAACCGGATCACCTACAAGCCCATCACTAAAAGTTATTGAATCAAAATAAACTATGTTATCTGATATTCTCGCATCAAAATCAGGAAAAACAACAATCTGATCAATGTCGGTTGATGCAGCGAGACCAATTCTACTTGAAAAATCAAATGTCAATTCTTCCCATTGTTCTACGACGGTATTAGATACCTTGATCTCACCATCAGATGCTGCGGATGCTGTAGCGAATTTAATTCCAACATCACTTATTACCGACTTCCATACCATAATTTTAACAACGGCGTTTGAAGCATCTAAAGTAAATGTTCCAATATCCGACCCGTGCATTGATTCGACACCTGCAAAAGGTGCACCCGCTTCTAAGGCAGTAAATTTTGCTACAGTAGCAGAAGTATTTGCTCCAGAAGGATCTGGGTTTGCTATTATATCAAGCGGTGGATTTGAATCATTTTCAAATACTGTCCAAGTCCATGAAGCACCATTTCCACTTGCTTCAAAATCAATTGGTGCTACTTGAGCAAAACCTACTGTTGAAAGTAGTATTGCACATAATAATGTAATTATTTTGTTCATAATATTAATATTAAGGTTAAATAAACTTTATGTAATCTGCATTGTATTATTTCGGAAACGGACGCTAATCTCACTCGTGAACGGCAAAAGTGCCTACTTTGACAAAATTTACTAACAGATAAAATGAATAATTAAAAGACCAAATTTCTTTGTTTTTAATTTCTGAATTATTGATGCACACTTTATAGCTATCTATAAAGAATTTTATATTTTGATACTATTGGTATATTCTTACATAATCAACAAACAAAGAAGACTCCATAAATGCAGGATCAATAGCGCCACCAAAGCCGCCGCCCATTGCTACATTAAATATTAAGAAAAAGTCTTTGTCAAAAGGGAGGTTGTCACTGTTGGTGAACACATAAAATGGTGTTCCATCTACAGAGAAAGTAATCAAGTCTAAGGTCCAGTCTACGCTGTAAATATGAAAATTATCTGAAGCTCCAGGGATTATCGTAGAGCTACTCATACCGTTTCCACCAGAAGCACCAGGATAATGCAGTGTAGAAAAGATTTCATCTTGACTATTCCCTACATGTTCCATAATGTCTATCTCGCCAGCTGCTGGCCAAGGATTGGTTTCAAAATCTGCACCTAACATCCATAAAGCTGGCCAAGTTCCACCGCCGGTAGGAAGTTTTGCTCGCATTTCTACTTTACCAAAAGTGAATTCAAATTTATCTTGAGACACAATTCTTGAAGAGGTAAATTCGCTACCATTAAAATCTTCACGACGCGCAGTAATTTTTAACATGTTATCTTCAACTATGATATTTTCTGGTCTGTCTGTGTAATATTGCGTTTCTCCATTTCCCCATCCATTACTTCCTGTTCCTACATTGTATGACCAGTTACCAGTGCAAGGTGGTCCATCTACATCAAACTCATCTGCCCAAACTAATACATCATTATTACCACTTCCTGTATCTCCTGTTGCGCCAGAGTCACAAGCAGGTGGTGGTGGATTGTCACCGCCATCTTGTGGAATAAAAGTGTGGTACCAAGCTAGTAGATTACCCGTTGGGTCAAAAGGTTGTTGTAGTCCTCTTACGGTCAATTTATTTGCTGTTAATTCTATAATCTCATACTCCATGGATCCAGACCAATAAGACAATGTGCTGTTTTCTACATCAAGCTCTAAAGCTCCTGTTGCTTGATTTTCTATGATTACAAAACTTGTCTGAAAATCTAATAAATCTCCTAAATCGCGACATTCATCAACAAACTCTTGAGGTGCTGCATCAGGAAAAAAGCGTTTAACCTCTGCCCAGTTAATAAACGTAGCATCTACATCTTGTAATTCAAAACTATAATTGTTGTCTGCGTCATAACTGAAAGTCAACACATCATCATACATACATGGATCTAGTTGATTAGGTGCTGCAGAAAAGAAATCTGGAAAATCTACTTCTGGATCTCCTACGCCAAAATGTCCAGCATTTGAAGAATCCCAGATCCAACTTTTAGAACCGTCACCTGCAATTAAATTTAAGATGACAGGATCAATACTAAGTGTCACATCAAGATCTACCAACACAGTAGCACTAGAGCTCACTCCACCTCTACCATATGCGATTACTTGAATAATTTGTTGATACTGACCAGATTGCGTGTATCTAAATTCTGCCGTTTCGCCAACTGCTATTACCACAGGCTCTGCATCTGATAAAAAATACACGTGATAGTTGATAACATCCTCTGCACTAGGAGTAACAGTTACGTTACCAGAGTTATCTTGGGCGACAGCTACATTAAGTTGTAAGTTGCTAGGTGGAGTTACATCTCCAAAAGTAGGGTCATCCACTTCACAGCCTATAAAGACCATTGTTAATGCTAAGATTACAAATGTGATTTTTTTCATCTTTCTTTTTTTTTAATTCTCTAAAGTGATATCATCGAAGTAGTACGTGCTTCCATCTCCTGGAAGATTTACGATAAATTCATAAAAAACAACAACTCTTACAAAATCCGCTCCCGCGGTCATCCCTGAGAAATCATAGATTAATTCTTCCCATTCATCTACAACCGTCGTATTTACATCTACTTCAATCCCTACAGAATTGTCAGCATTTTCTAATCGTAATTTTACGGGAATCCCTGCTTTTGGCGAATATGATTTAAACTTGATCATTTCCGTAGTAGTAAAATCTATAGGGGTATCAAGTCCGACAACGGTTCCAGCATAAAACTGAGCGCCATCTGTTTTAATAGTTCTTAACACCATTTCACTTGTGTTGATACCTTCCATAAATGGATTTGCTTCAATGGCAGAATCTGCGCCTTCAAAACCAATGATTCCGTAATCTAGCGTGTCATCTTCAAAATCTAAAGGTAAAGTCACACCATCACCCGTGTTCGGAACCCCCTCTGATAACATAATATTATCGAAGAAGAAATTTGTTCCTGTTCCAACATTCCCGAAATCATAAAATACAATTACTTTAGAATATTCTTGTGTTAAATCTGCGCCGCTAAAATCAAAGTATAGGGTTTCCCAAGCGTTTGCAACGGCAGTAGTAGCATCTATCTCTGCGGAAATAGTAGGATCAACACCATTCTCTAGTTTTAATTTTACTGTGGCTCCTACTGTAGGAGACAATGAAGAAATACTAATGTCTTGGAGTGCCGTAAAATCTATAACACCTCCTAATTCTATCACTGTTCCTGCAAAGACTTCTGCACCATTCTCTTTAAAAAACTGTGCCACTTTAGTACTCGTGTTCTCACCTGATACATTTGGATTGTCGGCTAGCGTAGTAATCGCTCCTCCAAAGTCTATAAATGAATATTCTATAGATGTAGACTCAAAATCTATAGGAAGTAAAATAGGATTTATAATTACAACTTCTACCGTATCTTCTATCGTTGCGGCTCCACCCGCTAGTGCTACAACACGTACTGTGTATGTGCCAACTTCTGCGTAGGTATGCATTACGGCCTCTCCTATCATTAATGGAGTGGGTCCTTCATCTACTACATCTCCAAAATACACTTCAAAGCCTACAGAGAAATCTGCCATAGCAGAAACGTCAATAGAAAATGCATCTCCAGATACTGGAGTTATTGTTATTTCAAGATTTTCTGGTGGTAAGAATGAAACAATTACTTCTCTAGTGAGAGAAGTAGAATCTCCATTTAAATTAGTTGCTAAGACCGTCACGGTAAACGTACCTTCTTCATATACGTGAGATACAGATTCACCAGGCACTATGTCTGCTGCTTCACTGCTATCACCAAATTGAACGTTGAAGGCAGCTACACTTTCTCCAGAAGGAGTAAGAGCAACCACTCCAGTATTATCTTGTGTTAATGTAACTTGTAGCTCTAGATTAGAGGGTACAGCAATTCCATTTACATAATCTGTGTCGCGGTCATCATCTTCGCAACTAGCAAAAAGTGCTGTCACAAATAAAAAGACATAAATAAATTTTACGTTTTTCATAATTCTTTAATTAATATCCTGCGTTTTGTTCCCATCTGTTTCCTGCTAATTGGATTTCAATTAATGGAATTGGAAATATTTCATTTTTACCGTTTGTAAAGCCTTCAATTTCTTGAGCAGCTCTATTTGTTCTTACTTGATCAAAAAAGAATTGACCTTCTCCCATCAACTCTCTTCTTCGCTCATTATAAATAGCATTTGTAAGATCTGTACCTGAACTCATTATTTCTGGTTGCGCTGCACGTAATCTCACTCTATTTAAATAGGTACGCGCTATCGCATCCATTCCAGCCCCTCTATTGTGCGCTTCTGCTGCCATCAATAAAACATCTGCAAAACGAATGGCTCTGTAGTTATTTGGATTGGTAAGATTTTGATCTCCGGTATTAGCATCTCCTACTCTCGGTATGTATTTTCTATTGAAAAAACCAGTATGATTAAATCCTTCTACAAAGGTTACACCGGCCCCATTATTGAAATCTGCATTATCAACAATAAACTGGTCTATATTTAATATTGCAACATCTTTTCTAGTATCATCATCTTCAAAAAGGTCATATGATCCTTGCGTAGGAACATTAAAACTAAAGCCAGACTCAAATAAAGGACCGTTAAATGTTCTTGGTCCATTAAAACCAACCGCTACATTTCCTTCACTACATTGTAGACATCCAAAACCTGCACCTTCAACATCTGTGTATTGTACTTCAAAAACAGACTCAATGTTATTCTCATTATCATTCTCAAATAAAGTACTGTAGTCCATTACTAAGTCATAATTCATAGACCCAATCACGTTGTCTAGTAACACTGCAGCTTGACCAAATTTATCTTGATACAAGAATACCTTACCTAACAATGCCTGCGCAGCTCCTTTCGTTATTCTACCCGTTTCACTTTGTACCGTTGGCAAATTATCGATTGCAAACTGTAAGTCCATTTCTATTTGCGCATATACTTCTGAGCTAGGCGTGCGATCTACTTCATTTTGATCTCCAAAAAGTAAACGCTCATCTACTGCTAATGGCACATCGCCAAAAAACTTAGTCAACTCAAAATAGTAGTATGCTCTCAAGAAAGTTGCTTGCCCGATTACATTATTTCTATTTGGGAAATCTGTTTTATCTTTAAACTCAAGGATGAAATTTGCTCTGTTGACACCAGCGAACATCCAGTTCCAAACATCACGAAGATTATCATTTTGCGGCGTGTGGGACATGTTATCTATTTGCTGAAAACCTGGCACATCTATCGCACTCTCACCACCAGCCAGGGTATTGCTCGATGCAATCTCCCCTATCATTACATTGACATAGCTTGCCTGTAACAAATCATAAGCACCAACAAGTGCACTTTGGTAATCTGTTTCACTATTAAAATAGTCTTCAGAGTTTTCGTCTTGCGAATTGATATCCACAAAATCATCGCTACACGCGTTACACATAGTTAAAACAACTAGTGCCGCTGCGATATAAGTAATATTTGTAAATCGAAATTTCATAGTTTAAAATTTAAGATTTAATCCTAATAAATAAGTTTTTGGTGTTGGGTAGAATCCTATGTCAATTCCGCCACCTATAGGGGCACCAGAAGATGTAGTAGGATCATAGCCTCTATATTTTGTAAAAGTAAATGCGTTGCTTACAGAGGCGTAGAGTCTAAACTCATCCATCTTCCAAGCATTTGTCAGTTTTTCTGAGAAAGTATATCCTAACTGGATATTCTGGACTCTAATAAAAGACCCATCTTCTACAAAGAAGTCTGAAAACAAAGTGTTGTTTGAGGCAGCCGTCGTAACACGTGGGAAATCTGCAGATGTACCTGAACCCGTCCATCGTCCTAGATACGCAGTAGTTCTATTTGTTAAGGGTTGAAACCGCTCGTAGTTTCTTACTATTTCGTTTCCTAAAGAAGCATACGCATAGGTTAAGAAATCAAAGTTTTTAAAGGTGAATCCTATATTCATCCCGAAGGTTGCTTCTGGAATAGGGTTTCCTAAATCTGTTTTATCAAGGTCATCAATAATACCATCACCATTTATGTCTACAAAGCGAATATCTCCTGCCTGAGCTCCATCTAGCGTAGCCGCCGAATCTACTTCTCCTTGATTCTGAAATATTCCATCTGTTTCATATCCTCTAAAATAACCTATAGGGAAACCTGCTTCCATACGTGAAGGCGCTTCTTGACCAATACCAAAACTACCACCGGCAATAAAGCCATTCTCGTCACTCACAAATAATACTTCATTTTTAAGTGTTGTTGCATTTGCACTTATACTGTATTTAAAGTTTTCTGAAACCGTTTTGCGATATGATACACTTAATTCAATTCCTTTATTCTCAACTGTTCCCGCATTTACCGTAGGAGCTCCAGAACCTGGCGCTGCACCTCCAAGAATTCCTGATACTTGTGGCGTAAGCAGTAAATCTTCTGTTCTTCTATTAAAGTAATCTACCGTTACATCTAGCTTGTTTCCGAAAAATTTTGCGTCAAGCCCAATATCTAAAGTCTTTTGCTCTTCCCACTTAACTTCTGGATTTGATAGTTTTCCTACTGCAGTACCTATAACTAGTTCGTTACCAATAACGTAAGCTCCTTCTCCGTTTACAAGAGATTCAAAACCAAAATCGCCAATTCTATCATTTCCAATAATACCATAAGAGCCACGAAGTTTTAAGAAACTTAGGTTTTGACTACTCGATAAGAATTCTTCTTCACTCAATACCCAACCTGCCGATGCAGATGGGAAATAACCAAATTTATTATCTGGACCAAACTTGGTAGAACCATCACGTCTTATTACTCCCGAGAATAAATACTTTCCTTCATAGTCATATTGTATTCTTGTAAAATACGAAAGCAATCTAGCGTCAAAAGTATTTCCTCCATTTACGTTATTATCGATAACCTCACCTGCATTCGCGATGCTGGCATTGTTACCGTTATCTCCTGGAATATCAAAACCAGTGAAAGATCTAAAAGAACCTGTGGTTCTAAATACAGAGTTTGCAAGCACTACATTTACATTGTGCTTGTCAGCAAATGTGTTTTTATACGTCAAAAATGCATCAAATGTGTAATCACGGAAAATGTTTAACTCCTCAAACACACTGTTTCGTGCAATGTTAAATACTTTTCCAGAACCATAAAATTGTTTTTTAGCGAAACTATATCCGTCTACTTCTGCGTAGTTACCTTGAAATCTTGAAGACACCGAAAAGTTATCATTGATTTCATACGTAAGACCTAAGCTACCACCTATCTTGTGTACATCAGTATTGTTATTTGTATTTGCTATCTGCGCTATAGGGTTAATTACTTCGTTCCCTAATCCTTCAGATAAGCTGAAGGCACCACTTGCATCTCGAACCGAAAAGATTGGTGCATTGTTTAAAGCATTATACAGGACAGAACCTACTGCGTTTTCAGAAAGGGATTTCCTATCTGTGTTACTTAATAATATAGTGGTGTTCAGCTTTAATTTTTCTATAATTTTTCTATCGTGACTTACTCGGGCAGTAAACCTGCTAAAGTTTGCTTTACTTCCCCCAACAATACCATCTTGAGTAAGATAAGAAAGACCGAAAGATGTTTTTGAATTTTCACCACCTCCACTTACTGTTAGGTCTGCACTAATAACAGGAGCGCTTTCAAAAACGGTGTCCTGCCAGTCTGTTCCTTGTCCTAGTGAACCTACATTATTAAATAAAGGAACTTGACCTCCGTTTGTCCTTGATTCATTAACAAGTAATGCATATTCTGTAGCGTTCAATACAGGAATCTTCCGTGTTGTTTCCTGTACACCATAATACGACTTAAATTCTGCCTTTAATTCTGAATTGTAAGAACCGCTTTTAGTAACTATAAGTATCACACCATTTGCAGCACGTACACCATATATACCAGCAGTAGCATCTTTAAGAATATTAATAGATTCTATATCTGCAGGATTTACTACACTTAGATCTTCTATAACATTTCCGTCCAAAAGAATAAGAGGTCTGTTATCTCCATTTGTAGAGACGCCTCTAATTGCGATATTCAATCCACTACCAGGAGCTCCAGATCCAGATGTTATATTTACACCAGCTACTTGACCCTGCAAGGCTTCTTCTATTCTTCTTGGTTTGAGCGCCTCAATGGTTTCTGTACCTATAACAGATACTGCACCTGTGATTTCTTTTTTACGTTGCGTACCATAACCAACCACTATAACCTCGTCCAATTGCGAGGCATCCTCCACTAATTGAACATTAAGTGCACCTAACGTATTTACCGTAGCTACTTCTTGAGAAAGAAACCCAATATAAGAAACTACAATAACACCCTTAGGTGTTACATTTTTAAGGCTAAAATTTCCGTCAAAGCCTGTAATTGCTCCGTTATTTGTTCCTTTTTCAGAAACCGTTGCTCCGGCTAAAGGCAATCCACTGGATGCCTCGTAAACGGTTCCTGTCACCACCTTGTTTTGAGCTAACAAAGAGCTCGAAAATAGCAGTAGCATTATGAAAAAAGTTGTGTACTTCATTATGGTTGTAATTAGAAAAACAAGATAACACATTATCAACGTGTTACTATTAATTTACCCCTATACAATTATTATACAAACAAAAAAATAGCTAAAAAATTATCAATTTGTAAATTATATAGCGTTGTTTTTCAGAATATTACAAAATTTTATCTGAATTATCAAATATCGCTAATAAACTTCTTTGTAATAGTAATAAATATCAATGTTGTAGTAATGATGTAGTAAAAACTTCCTGTGTTGTAGTCCTTCAAGTCTATAAAGTAGCAGTTTAGCTTCACTTCGAAGTATTGTCCTATTTCTTTAATCGATCTTTAGCGCTTTATTTAAGCCGTCACTGGTTGAAAACAATTGAAATGGTGCGCGTCATTTATCCTCTAGCACTTAAGATAAAAACATTTTGAGAGACATTTTTATAGATCAATATATGGCGCATTTTAAAACACTATATGAGAAATATAATGAGAGACATTAAAATCATTCTCTAGATAAATAAAGTTTGTATACAGTAAAATTCAGTTTTAAGAACCTGATTTACAGACAGTAAATCGAGAGTCAGGTCTAGCTTAGCCCTTATTTAGAGTATAATCAAACCACTCGAAACGTTTGCGAACTTATCACCAGATTATGAGATTATAGTTGTCTTATGTATCGCTGGTTTTATTGTAGAATCAACCGTGCACATTTTTATTTACCCAAAAGATGAGGTGCCGAGAATGATTTCTCAAATGATTTTTCCTAATTCTGAAAATTTAAATATTGAAGAGGTATAATTACTGTTTTAATACAAGGAGGAACAATTAAAATTTCAGGTTCTCTTGTTTATCCCATAGACCCCAAAAAGCACCAATATCTCCCTCGTCACCTGTTTTCCAAGACTCATCGAAAGACGAAAAATAGAAGACATCAATATTGGCCTTAGCAGACCACGCTTGGGTATTAATAAAATACTTCATCGCATTTTCTTCTGTAGCATGTGCTCCTTTTAAACTACCGCCTTCACTTGGCCAACCTGTTTCGGTAATGATTATAGGTTTCCCATTTGCCGTGTCAACTACCTGACCATACATTTGCTGCATATGGCCTAAAGCACCATCAATTTGACATCCTTCCCAATATGGGTAGCAGTTGCTTAAAATTATATCAGATACTTCTACTAATTCTGGATGTCTTGAAAATTCGTAATAGGCATCAACATAGCCAACAGGGATATTTGGCAATGCTTCTTTCACCCGTTTGATGTAGCCTAACAATTCTTCTAGTGTTAAATCATTTCTGTACAACACTTCATTTCCAACCGCTGCAATATCTACATTACCTTCTTTAGCCAATTGTATTAAGGCCTCAATCTCCTTTTCATTTTCTTTTTTGTCATCGCTCAACCAGGACCCAACTAGTGTTTTCATTCCGTGCTTATGAGCAATTCTAGGAATGTGCTCATTGCCGTCAATACAGGAAAAAGAGCGCACCCATTTTGAGTAAGGTGCTAGTATTTTTATACGTCTTTCTACTTGAGCTTCTGTAATAATATCCCCAGGCTCTTGCCCATCTTCATACATACTAAAACCGATACCATGCATTCCAGCATCTAGCGTCTTTCTCCAAAGTTTTTTTAATTCTTCAGTTTCATATTTACCAAAATCAATACCAGATTGTTCTGTAAAATTTAATCCGTTATACGTGTGATATTCTTCTCTTCTATATGACATAGCTGATTGATTTTAATTTATTAATTTTATTGAATAAACCTTTAGCTGTATTTTAATTCTTCATCTTTATTCCAAATTCCCCATCGTGCGCCAAGCTCACCTTCAATTCGCACTTTCCACGATTCGTCAAAGGATGAGAAATGGATCATTTCTACACCTTCGTTTGTCGCCCATTCTTGAGTCTGTATAAAATACTTCATAGCATTTAATTGCGTTGGCCGTGCCTCTTTAATCATTTCACCTTGACTTGGCCATCCAGTTTCTGCAATAATTATTGGTTTCCCATTTGCAACGCTTTGTGTAATGGCGTGCATCTGTCTTAAATGTTTCAAGGCGACGTCTATGTGGAATCCTTCCCAAAAAGGATAACAGTTAACTAAAATAACATCGGTCGCATTGACCAGACTTGGTCGGTTGTTATACTCGTAATAGGTATCTACATAGCCCACCGGAATGTTTAATCCCGCAAGCCCTTCTTTAACAGTATTAATATATGCTATTAATTCATTTTCAGAAATATCGCCTCGTAACAGTACTTCATTACCAACTGCTGCGATATCAACAAAACCTGCTTTTGCGAGTTTAATTAAGGCTTTTATTTCTTTTTCATTTTGTGCTTTGTCATTACTGATCCAAGCACCGACCATAGCTTTTCTATTGTTACTATGTACTATTTCAGGTATAAGTTCATTTCCGCGAGTACAAGAGAATGATCGCACCCACTTAGTATAAGGCGAAATGATTTCCATACGACGACGAATTTGTGTTTCTGTTAATATATCACCAGTATCTTGACCTTCAACATAAGGACTAAAGCATAGTCCGTTGATGCCTGATTGCAATCTTGCAGAAAATAACTGGCCGATATACTTTGCATCTTTATTGGTAAAATCAATTTCAGAATACTTACCTAATTTAACTTTACCATTTAATGCTATCAAGCCACCAGCACTATATCCTGAAGATCGTTCTTCTGGATTTTTTTCTGATTTTCTTTTCGCTAGTTCTGCACTTATAACTAATGCTTTTTCTTCTGTATGATCATAATTACGCATGATCCACATCGCTCCAAGTGTACCAAGTATAGGTAAACCTGAGTAGAATAAACGTATGCCGGTAATGGACGCTTCAGTATTTACAGTATCTGGAACGAAGCCTACTAAAGTCATAATAGCACCCGTTAATAATCCTGCAATTGCAAAACCAAACTTTACCATCCACCAATAAATAGCTCCAAACACACCTTCTCGTCGCTTCCCTGTGTTTAATTCATCAATATCTATTATGTCTGAAGTCATAGACATCATTAACGTAAATAAACCTCCAATTCCGAAAGAGAAAAAAGGCAGAGCAAATAAAAACATATAAGGTTTTCCAGGGATAAACAAGAACCAAAGCATAATGTAACCTAAAACAGAAATCCCTTGCGAAATCATAAAGGCCTTCTTTTTCCCTATTCTCATAGACATCCTAGCCACAATAGGTATCACCAAAAAAGTAGTTGCTAAGGCACCTACGCTCCCTAATAGTGTTGGCCAAAGCCCTGCTGCTCCTGTATCTCCATTAAATAAATAATACACCACAATAAAAAATGAAAAACCAGCAACGACATTAAAAGCATTGTAGATTAAAAATGTTGAAAAACACAATTTTCTAAAAGCCTCAATTTTAAAAGCCTCTTTAAAATTTTCAATAATTTGTTTAAGACTTCCTCCTAAAGTTTTTATAGACAACGGAGTCAGGCTTTCATCATCTTTTGTTGACTTGCTTCTAATAAAAAACGCAGGCACCATAGCTAAAAGAGCACAAATAACAGCGACCCAGATACCTAACGTTCTGGTAGTCTCTGTTGTGACTCCAAACCAATTGTCATTATACATCACCACCCAAAACCAAGGTGCAATTACCCAAGCCCATTGTCCAATTGACTGCGCAACTGCCATGATATTTGTACGCTCATGAAAATCATCACTCATCTCATAACCCATTGCTACATAAGGAACAGAAAAAATAGTAAGTCCGAGGTAAAAAACCAAGGACCATATCAAGAAATATGTAAAGTTATAACTAGCGCCATCTTCTATATACATTTGCCACAGCAATGCAAACGAAAATCCCATTACAACCGCTCCTAAAAGCACATACTGCCTTCTTCTACCCCAGATAGATCTTGTGTTATCTGAGATAAAACCCATTAATGGATCTGTAAAAGCATCGAAAATACGAGGGAGAAAAAACAGAACTCCCCATAAAATAGGAGAAATTCCATAATCTTGAGTCAACACTACCATAAAAATGGCTAATGCAGCTGGGAACATTTGGTTCGCAAGCATACCTAAGCCAAAAGCTATTTTTTGACCCATTGGTACCTTTGAGGACGCATTTGTGTTTGACATAATTAATTGACTTTTTTAGCTGGCACAATAACTGTTTGCAAGGCTTGTGCATTTATATTGATAGCAAGTGATTGTTCATTTAAAATTAAATTAAAGCTTTTTGCCGTTTCACCTTCATTAAAAACAACCACAGCAATAGTACCATCAGGATTTTTTGCAGCAGTAACTTTTAGGGCTCCATCTGTGTTTTGTACTTCAAAAACGATAGCACCTGGACGTATGTATTTGCTAAAGTGCGCCATCGTATAATATAGAGGCGTGAAGTATACTTCGTCTGCATCTGGATCTACAAGTACCGGAGCCACACACCAATTTTTAAACCAGTTAGGACCACCTTGTCTGTCGAGTACCATATTCCAATCTACCCAACCATCTACCCAATTGTTTAGGCATCCTATAATATCATTTGCATATCTATTTACTGGCGCGTATTTAGGATGTAAATACTTTTGATCTTCTGGAGCCCAATCCCAACCCCAATCTGTAGCTTCCTTTTTCCAATACCAAGAATCGTCTTTCCAAACTGGAACTTGAGAATCTATACACCCTTCCGTTTCTATTAAATATTTTTTAGGTGCTTTATTGTGCGCGTATTGTAATTCTTCTGGAAACACCTCATACGTGCTTTCATACCAATGTATGGCTGTACCATCAAAATATTTTGAAGTTGCTTCAGTAGCATACATAGAATCTACCCATTCTCTTATGCCGGCTCTATTTTGATCATAGCCCAAAATTATTTTGTCTCCGTGACCATCTGCTTCTAGTTTTGGCCCTAAATGGTGTTGCACAAAATTGGTCATTTCATCAGGTGTAAAAAGCATACTTTCCCAGTTGTTACCATTTCCATGAGGTTCATTTTCTACAGTAAAACCCCAAATATCAATACCTTCAGCTTTATAAGCATCTATATATTTTGAAAAGAACAATGCCCAAGTATCATAATATTTCGGAAGTAATCTACCACCCACCCAATCATTATTATCTTTCATCCAAGGTACAGCAGTCCAAGGCGATGCAAAGATTTTAAAACCGCCTTCAGATACTGCCATCGCATCTTTTATCATAGGTATTAAATCGTCTTGGTCATCTTTTATCGTGAAATGTTCCAACTCTATATCATCTTTAACAGGCGAATAAGAATACTGCGATAAGGAGAAGTCGCAAGAATTCATGTGGGTTCGTGTTAATGAATAATTAGCTCCGTCTTTTGCGAAATACGCTTGTAATATGGTATCTCTATTTTTCTTGCTCACTTTATTTAATAAGTACGCAGAAGACTCTGTAAATGCACCTCCAAACCCGGTAATGGTTTGTAATTTTTTCTTCGGAAATAAGGTAATTGTGTTTTTTGTTACTATTTCAGAAATAACAGTGATAGGCGTTAATTTATTTCCACTAGCCGAAGTTTCAAAAACTTCAACTTGTAATGGTTGCTGTGCGGTGCATGCTGTGTGCATTACTGTTAGAATTAATAATGAATATGTGGCTGTTAATTTCATATTAATGATTTAAAGTAATTTCACTTTTTACAGGAGGCAATTGTACCTCGAGTAATAAATTGTCCTTATTACCACTATATGTTTTAGTAATGGGCTTGCCACCGCGTGTTAAACCTTTAAAAACATCTTTATCCACTAAATCCCAAAGAACATATTTGGCTTTGCCTTCCGAGGTAAATAAACCAAAATAATTTTCAGACCCACCAGAATTTTGGGCATCTTTCCAAGGCTCATCAAAAGCTTCAAAATAAAAACAAGACATGCCTTCGCCATTTGTCCAGTCTCGCATATTATTATAAAAAATAGCTTGTTTATACTCGTCTGTGGCTCTAGAGCCCTTTGCTCCATAAAGTCCATTTGAGGCACTTGCCCAACCTGTCTCACCAATGTGGATAGGTTTGTTTTGACCTATGGTTTTTAAATAACTGGCTACACTATCACGCTGAGAAATCGCATAGTCCATTGTGCGCTTCATAGCCGCATCGATTTTGTTTACACTAGCCAATTTAGCTTCCTCCCCAAAAACACCCCAAAAAACAGGGTTGTAATGTGTATCGTGCATAGGATACGTATGTACAGAAAGGTAATCTACCGCATTAATAAGCTCTTCTAAATCTTTCGTGTGATAGCTATTTTCACCTCCACCCCACGAAGCAAAATTATCTGAACTTGTCACCCAAAGGTCTTTCGACAATTGACCTTCTTTTTTTAAGTTTTGTAAATGATTCACCCATTTTAAGATGATATCTGGCTGCACAAAATAGGACGTTGCCCATTTTACCATTGCCTCGTTACCAACAGCTATAATCTTAACAATATCTGGATATTGGTTTGCTAATGCGACAGCACGATCTATTTCTTCTACATTATTTTCGCTTTCTGCATAGTGGTTCAGAGGCTGATCTGTCCACGCGTTTTTACAGTCTATCCAAGCGCCTAACATCACATACATTTCAAATGTTGAGTTTTCTTTTTTTAATTCGTCAATTGCCTTTAACAAATTGGAAGCGTGAGCCAACTGCACATTATAAGTGCGCAACACTCTTATGTTCATCGCATAAAGAATTTTCATGTCTTCTTTAAGCTCAGCTATAGTTGGCTGGATGTCTCTAGATTTTTTACGGTACCCCCCATAAGACAATGCTAAATAATTAGGATTTCCTAGAATTTCTTTTGCTGTTAGGTTATTTTGCATGAGCTGTTTTGGGGTATTATCTTTATCCTTATGTTCTTTACACGCCACCATACCTAGCACTACCAATAAAATAATCAGGAAGTGCTTAAATATTCTCATAATACTCGTATTCTTATTTTAATTGATCCTTTTTAATATGCACTTGTATTTTTACTATATCACCAGAACGATTAAAAATCTCATCGCTTGTTTTCTTGTCTAAGCTTAAGGTTTCAAATGTTCTAGTATTTCCGTCGTTAAATTGCACGCTTAACTTATCTTCCTTAGAAATCGTATACACGATTGGCACCTGACAATAGGTGAAACAGAGAGATTCTTTTGGTACGAGCACTTCTTGTTTTTCTTTTGAAATATTAATGAAACTAAAAGTTCTTTCTTCTTTTAAAAATTCAATTTTACGGAGTAAACAAGGATTAAAATAGAGCTGACCTTGATCAACAAAAACACCTAATTCGCCAAACCTACTTAAGATATCCTCTTTCACTTGTCCTGTCATTCCAGGTTGCTGCGCCCCTTTTCCTGCAGGTGTATGTGAATAGGGATCCGTCGGAAATGCACCATATAATGAAGGTGACTTATGGACACCTATACCCGCATTTATCTCATAATAGTGGTCCAATAACCCACCAATAACAGCTTCAGACTCTTTGTTCTTAATTGCTTTTAAACAAGACTCTTGCGCTGCTAAGAGTAGCTTAGAAACCATATGCCAATAAATAGAACCCAGCCCTTCATAACCATAAAATGTCCCTGAGCGCCCCGTAAAAGATTTATGATTAAAGACGTTTTCAAATTCTTGAAGAATCAGTTTCATCTCTGTTTTTATAAGTGCTGCATATTTTGGCTCTGAAAGAGATTGTACCGCGACTTTTAAATCATTCGAATTTTTTATATAGCCATTAAAATGATACTCATTATTAATATCTTTTTCTATGATTTGAATATTCTTATCAGCTACTAATTGTTGCAATAATTGCGACTTTAAGACAGCTTGTTCAGGAATAGTATTGCGTTCTAAGAACCCTTTTAATTCTTTATTTGGGTATAAGAGATAACTGTATTGATCTGGTCTAAAAAGTTTGCTTTTTTTCAATGCATCCAGCACAACCAGCACCTCTTTAGCTGGCAAATAATCAGAACTTAACACAGCAACTTGCCCCTCTAGCATTTCATCTAAATAGGATATAGAAATACTATCATCTTGATTGACAGTCATTAAATTATAAGCGTGATACAAACTATCTGAGCGCCTATTTGCTCTTATAGAATGTTCTAAAAACTCAATACTGATACTCACCAAATCTTTTATCTCTTGGATAGACACGCTCATTTTTCTACCAGAAAATGAGTGGTTATAAATTTGTTTTCTATAATCACTTCCTGCTTGTCCCAAGCTATCTAAAACCCGTTTTCTATCCAGATCATTTATGGGTCCAGACAATAAGCCTTTATGTTCTTTAAAAGTATTTGTTACGTTATGGAAAAACGCGACTAGCTCTGAAGATATTTGAACGTTCTCTATAGTTGATTCAGAAAATATTTTTTCAAAAAATGTAAGGAAACGCCTTAAATAACATAGCGTTACCATAGACACTCCATTCCCTACTAATGCATTATTTGCATCATTCCACTCTGGGCGTTGGGTACTCATCCAGATCCCACCTTCTGGGATAAAGTTTGAAAGTTTTGCAAGCGTTGTTGCTAGTATCTTTTCAATAAAATTTACTTTAACGATAAATCTATTTTCATCGCGCAACAATGCACCGTCTGCTCCTAATTCATGTCTTTGCTCCCGAATCTTAGTATCTAAAACTTCGTCAAATTCTATGGTGTCTTTCGGGTCTTTTAATAAGTCTTTATACTCCTTAATCTTATATGGAACATTCGCATAAACAAAGAAGTCTTCATTAAAAAAATGCTCTAATTTTCCTGGCTTATGGCTTTCTAATAATTCTAAAAATTTCAACAAATAAATAATTTGATGATCTCCCCAATAGCCAATGTAAGACCAAGGGTCGTCTGGCTCAATAGTCTCCCAGTCAAAACCGTCTTTTGTAACACGATACGGATTGTATCCATCAAAGGTTGTTGCGTTTAAGAACTTATGAATCATACTTTCTAAAAACTCTGGATACGAATGCGCTAAAGCTTCCCAATTTTGGAAAATATCGCGCCAATTTCCTTCATAGTCTAAAATTTTAGACCCATCAATTTCACTTTTAGTATTAATCGAAAACTTGTTCCAAGGGCGGCTTGGATCCCCATGTCGACGACTAAATTTTAATGGCATATACTCTAAACATAGGCGCCTAAAGTTTTTATCTTCACTGTTATAAGCAACAGCTTGCAATCCTGCAAGTGTTATGATATCTGGTAGGTTCTCAACTGTTTTTTCTGTTGTTCTTGCGACTTTTTTATTGGCTTTCGCAAGGTATTTCTGGAAATCCCATTTTTCGATTTTATAATTATTATCGAAGATTCCGCCACGCATAATATTAAATAACGTGTTAGAAAAATGGCGTGTATCTCTAAATTTATCTGCGGAAAGTTGCATACCATCTGAGGCCGCGTTAAGCGCTAATAAACGCGTTGTACCTAAGTTAATTTTATCATTAATAAGCTGGTACAACTCTTTTTCAAACTTTATCTTATGAATAATTTTTGCTATGGCAGCGTGGCTTTTATTGACATCTGCAACAATTAACCATTCTTTGCTTTCTTTTGAAGCCAATAGTATTTCCGAAGTAATAAAATAAGCCCCTTTTTCTCCTTTAATATCTGTCTCTTCGTGAACGGGTAGTTCATTTCTGAAATTTTTAATTTGAAGTGATGATAGTAAATGTTTTGGATTATCTAAACCTAAAGACCAAGTAATATTTGCCTTTAAGGCCTCACTTGGCTCCGCTTTATCGACAATAATGGCGCTTAAAGCAAAAACACCAAGGCCGGTACTTTTTTCTAGCTCACTGCGCTTATATGCATCTACAAGATTACTACTTGCGTTTTGCAAATCGCTCCCAACACCATAGGGTAAGATGTTTTGAATTCCGTCAAGTATGTTTATTTTAACTTGAGAATTCGCATTATTAAGAAGCTCAGATCTTTTTATAAAACCAAAGGTATTTGTTGAATTCCATTGGTATCTGAACGTGAGTTCAAGATCGTGATTGATTTCTTCAAAAATAACCTTATTCCCGTATTCGTTTTTATATAAATTTTGAGACGTATTAAATACTCCTTCAAAACGTTCTGAGAATGGTTCCCACAAATGCACGACACCATTTTTATGTACGTGAAAAATAGATTTGCTCCCTGTAATATCTGCAGATTCTGTAATTTTATCATCTGTGTAATAGGGAAACAATGAGAATTCTGCTGTCTTTCGTCCCGCAGTTAACCCCCCATTACTCGATATAAACATCCAATGGTTAGAGTCACTTACAATACTCATAAAAAACGGACGCATCTTATTGCTATTCGTAATTTTATAGTAACGCTCATTATTAATTACCACGTGATCAATTGAGCTACCCTCGTTTGTATTTTTAGTTTTGATACTATTCACTTTGTGTGCTTGGTTGTACATTTTTTTTTAAATTCTTAAATTTTCTTTAACGCGTTGAAATAAGCATGCAAAGATGTATACACGCTATTTCTATGATTAAAATAGGGTACAATATTTTTTTAAATGAGGCTTAACAACGTTTAAAAAAGCCCATATTGGTTATTTACTATACTTCTTAATGTTGCGTTATATCATCAATAAGATACATAGCACCCTTTTCAACTGGAACTTGATTTGTATCATCAAAATCTGGAAAAATGGCAATCCTCTTAAACGTGTATGCAGAATCTACTTGACTCCCAAAATCAAAGGTTAATGTTACCCATTCATTTGCTGTTGCAATTGTTTGATCCACATAGAAAGATGGATTACCTGCACCCGAAGCATCCATATCTTCCATCTTGACACGAACATTAACACCAGCTTTGGGAGAACATATCTTTAAGGTGAATATCGTACCATTTACTAAATCTATGATGGGTGTTGCTGTTAGCATATCATCGAAAACAAAGCCCGAATACCATGCTGAATTCATCACTTTATTAAACTCTAATACGCTGGCAGAATGATTTCCATTAAGATTTGAATTAGCAACCTTTTCAATTGTAGCTCCATTATCAAATGCTCTAAAAGGAAGCATTGCCTCTTCTTCAAATGTAAATGGGAATGAAGCTTTGTCTCCATGAGCTTTCAAAACCGAGTCTTTTAAGTTGATGTTTTTGAAATGATGATTTAGATTCTTTTGAGTAATACCTTCTTTATATGGATTAAATTGATGTACTTCTTTCAAGGCATAGTAAGCAGCCCTAGGGTAAAGTTTGTATAGGCCTCTGGAATCTGTTGGCCCTTTTGCGCAGATACCAAACCACTCTTCATTCATATTATTGTCGCTCTCTTTGTTCTGGTCTTTACTATACCCTCCATTATTCCATGTAGCAATGGTATCGTGTATGTCAAAGTTTATAGTCTGATTCCATTTCCACCATCCGTCTGAAAATTGAAAAGTAAAACCTCCTATACAATTTCCTACTTTCCCTAAACCAGCAGTGTGTTGATAAATGTCTTTCCAATTACCTACATTATAATAGGCTTGCATGTATTGGTCTTCCTGATTATCTCTAGCGTTATACGCATCCGAGCCAAATTCAGCAAACATAATAGGCATATTGAGTTCGTCTTTAACTCTTTGGAAGGCATCCCAAAATGAAATTCCTCGATACATATTTGTTCCATAGATATCAATATCAGTACATTCCTCTTTTACAAGATCTAGATATAATAAATCACCATTACAAATTGCAACTGGGTGGTTCGTATCTCTCTTTTTTATTTCTTTCGTTGCATTGTTAAAGGCTTTATACAATGCCCTTGCCGCAGCTTTTTTATTGGGATCTTCTGAGCCTTCAACAGGAATATCTGCAGTTTCGGCGCTCGTCCAAGAAAGGTGATAGTTATTTTCATTACCCAACATATACATAAGTATTCCAGGGATTTCTTTATACGTATTGACTAATCCTATAGCTTCTGCCATAAGAACCTCTAATGTAGCTGGATCTGAATAATCCGTTTGTGGTGTCCAAATACCATTTAAGGTAAGCCCATATGCGCCAAATGTTATATTGGGCATTGTGTATATGCCATAATTCTCATAAATGTATGTAACCCACTTTGGATGTATGTTATAGGTTCGAATCGCATTAACACCCATGTTTCTTAACAGTGACATTTCACCATCTATGGCCGCCTTAATAATCTCATCAGATTTGATCCAGATCCCAGGATCTGTGACCGTAGAACCAACAGGGACATAATCCCAATTTATTCCATTTACTATAAAATCTTTTCCATCAACAACCAACTTCATTCCTTCATCATTTTTCATAACCGAAACTTGGTTCGTTTGTGAAAACAATAAAGAAACACTTAATGAAAATATTAATAGTATAGCGTTATTTTTCAATTTGTGCTTTGATAACATAAATAGACTGGCTAGCTGTATAGAATTTACTCAAGTATTTTGTTAAATTTTTAACAACTCATTACTTTATGTAATTTTATATAAAACAATGTAGATATCACAAAAAAGAGCCCAACAAAATACATACAACACAAAATAAAGTGGCTTTTTACTCTAATCCCTTATCGTATAGAAGAAAGTCAATGTTTTATTTAGGGTTGCTAGGCATTTGAAACAAGCTTAAAATAAGAGATGTTGTGGTAATGTATAGCTATACACTTCCTTTTACAGAAGAATTATATTTCCAATATATAATTAGTTAAGCTAGACTCGTGTGGTAATTCCATTTTTTTACGCAATCTATAACGTTTAACCTCCACACTTCTAGGAGAAATATTCAATAGTGGGGCGATCTCTTTTGAGGATAGATTCAATCTCAAATAAGCACACAATCTTAAATCATTAGGTGTCAGTACAGCGTGTTTCGCCTTCATTTTTTTAAGAAAATCCTTATCAGCATTATTAAATGCTTCTTCAAAAAGTTTCCAATCATCTGTATTATTCAGATTCTTATCTATTATTTTTACGAGTCTTTTTAAATCATTATCTGAGTTATTATTTAACTCTTTTTTTAGCGTACTTAAAAACTCGTTTTTCTTTATTATACTCATTGTAGAAATAGCGAGCTCTCTATTCTTATTTTCTATGTCTTGCTGTAGCTTTTGATTTTCTAAACTAATTAACTGTTTTTGGTTTTCTAACTCAGCTAGATCTAGTTCTTTCTTGGTTTGACTTAACAGGGCAATTTCTTTACGCTTGTAATACCTTTTGTAAAACGTGTGTATTCTAAAAGACACTAGGATGATGCTGAGCAAGTAGACGGCAATCATCCAGCTTGATAAATACCAAGGCTTTTCTATAGTGAAAGAATAGCTCGCTGTATTTGTGAGTGCGCTTTCTCCAGTACTACCTCTCACGTTAAATGTATAATCACCATAGGCTAAATTTTTAAATAAAACATTTGAAGTCTCTGTCCATTTGCTCCATTTATCATACACACCAATTAATTGATATTGGTACTTAGTTTTTATATGCTTGTCAAATTCTGTTATACTAAATGTAAAACCTATTTCATTCTCTTTATTTTCTAGTGAAGCCGGAGCATCTTTATCTAATAAATTTTGTTTTGTAGCATTACGATTATTACTAGCGATCGTATTTATTGAGATATCATATATTTTTTGTTCAAACTTATTCACATTCATTATGATGTACCCATTAGAAGTACCTATTATATATTCTTCATCGTTAATTTCTAATAAGTTTTCATAGCCAGCGATGTTTTTTCTTATTTCTAATGGTAAAGGAAATTTATTAATAACAGGAACATTACTTAATTTTCCTGGGGTTGCATAACAAATATTTTCTTTTGAAAAGGCCCACAGTCTATTGTTTAAATCTTCGTTAATCATCACTCCAGAGACATAGTCTTCCGCTTTATAAAAAGTACTGTATATAGTGTCTTTAGTAAATTCTCTAATGGACGTATCATACTTATAGACTCCTTCTTGATTCGCGTAAAATAGTTGGTCGTTATATTGAACAATACCAGATTTCAACTCTTGTGACACATTCATTTTGTCAATAGTAACGGCTTCGGAAAAGTCACTATCTATCGAAATTCTGAAAAGACCTTTATACTCGTGATTTACAAAAATCTCATTTGTGTTATGAAACTCAAAATTTCTCGATGACATATTAAAATTTTCTATTTTGTTTTTAAATGACCAAGTTGTTCCTTTCTTTTCTAAAATATTTAAACCATTATAATTTCCTTGAAGTAAAATATCTGTCCTGCCTTTAATGGGCTTTATAGACCAGGTTCCTTGAATACTAGAAATCTTGGTTGCTTTGTCATCATTAATAATATATGTGCCTAAATTATGCCCACAAAACAGCACTCCGTTAATCACATCCAAACTCCATACTTGCCCTTGAGTTTCTTTGATAAAGGTAAAATCATCTGGAGTATTAAAAGGTTTTTTAAACAACCCTTGATTCGTCCCTAGATATAAATTGTCTCGGTAGACGGCAGATGCATAAACGGTACCTAAAGCACCTTTGTTATCATTGAATATCTTAAATGGGGAATGTATATTGATACTGTTAACACCATTATCAAGCGCTAACCAAATATTGCTAGTGCTGTCTTCAAAAACAGATAACACGGTATTATTTGATAAACCATTTGAGGAGTCTATTTGATAAATTATTTCTCCTTTATCATTTAATTGAATAAATCCATTGGAGATAGTCCCTATGGCAAAATTTCCATTTTTAAGCTGTATCGCACTGTAAATACTCAGATTAGATGGAAGTTCATTATTCGGGTTACTCCACCTAGATAATTGATTAGTATTCAATTCATAAAACCCGTTATTCTGAGACAACAGCAACATCTTCCCCTGTTTCTCAAACATATTGACAATGATGTTGTCGCGTAAAAAAGGGTCATTAGTAACTAGTTTTGGTTTACCATCTTGAATCTTGTAAATGCCGCTTATCGTTTGAAAATAAATACCATCACCTACCTTATAGGTTTTGATAATTGTTTCATCATTCCCAACTACATTAAAAGAATTATCCTTTGTATTAAATATGTAAATTCTGTCTAATGACTGAAAAAGGATATACTCATCGATGTGTATTATATTCCAAAACTGTTCGTCTTCAATTAGTGGCTGATTAATACTTTTAGATAATGAAGTATACTGCAATTGCCCGTAATTATCCTTCTGCCAAAAACCAAATTCCATATAGCATCCGGTATATATCTTATCATCTACAACCGTCACAGATCTTATAATGGTATTATTAGGTGTATTATATAAGAGCCAATTTGCACCATCAAACTCTAATAAACCCTTATTATTTGCTATGTATATTTTATCATTAGCAGATTGAGAAATAGACCAATTTTGATTTTCACCTCCATATTGTTCTGGTGTATATACATGGATAGGAGGCAATTCTTGAGCAGCACTATACTGTGAGCAAATTAATTGAATCGAAAAGAATAATAGAAAACCTAAATGCCGCATATTGTATCCCATATGGGCTAAAAATAATCATTAATTATTACTCCACAGGTAAATAAGTATCAATGAAGCATGCTAATCAATCTAAAATAGCAAAAAAGAATAAAATAGTAGCACAAAAGGAGTCCCTTAAAATCCAAATTCACTATTTAAGTCTTAATACACTACTAATTACCAGTGTCTTACAGGTTAGTCGTATGTCTTTTCCCTTACCGAAATATAAAAATACGTGTTTATACGTATATCAGACTTAAGCTTGTACCGTATATTTGATTTATGAATTAGTGAAAAGCTTCTTATTCTATCTTTTTTGTGGGGATAAAAGAGTGTGAATGGAGCTTATAAAATTTACTAAGTTAGGTTTGTTAAGAGCGTTGCGAAAGTGGCGCTCTATTTTTTTATATAAAAAATGGCGCTACTACCCGCCTTTTTTGATTTCATTAATACTTGGTGATATTTACTCTAAGATTTTAAACTCTACAGATGAGTCATTAAAAATTTTGTGAGTCTGCTTCTTAGAGTTACCTTCCCCTGCCTTAAAAATATTAGAAACACAGGTTTGAGGCTTTACGTCTATTAATGGGAAACACGTGCTTTGTATTTGTAGCTTGTGTTCTTTTTTAAAAGTATGATTTACATCTTGTAGCTTTGTCGCTACTTCAGTCTTTTTATTTGGAACAAAAGCCTCTTGTTTTTAAAAACTATTTCTGAAACGCCCTCGCTTCACTTCACTTCACTTCTTAACATCATATGATAATTACCCATCTTAAGGTGGTCTTGAGTTTCTTCAGTATTTTTAGCCTTTGCGGGAAAGACATCTGCCATTTTATTATCCAGTCTGCATCTGTGCCGGTGGCTGCTACTTGCAGTTTTGCAAGAGTCTCGCCAGACAATGTCATATCTTCAGTGAGAATAGGAGTTTCAAAAGCGACTACATCTGGTATTCTTGCCTCAAAACGCCTATCATCCATCATATACTTACGAGGGTAAAAACCATTTTACGTCTTCTGTATACTGTATCGGTTTTTTAGGGTCACTTACAAACTCTTCAAAGGTGAAGCTCTTTTCCATCTTTGGATTAAGGCGCTCTCCATTCTATAACCAAAATGTTTTTTTCTTACTATTTTTGGGCGGCCATTGATCATAAGATTTCCAGGGACCAAAAACTATAGTATTATAATTATCACTTCTCTTTTCAATATTCTTATACGTCTCTAAAGGACCATATAACTCTTCCGTGTCAAAAAAACCACCTACACAGTCATCACCGCCAGTTTGATCTGCTCTAAATGCTGGATAATGCCGCTAGTCTACCCGAATTCATAATAGTTAAGGTGCTCTTTTAATTGTGTCCAGAAAATGTTTTTCTTTTTCTAGTAGGTATCAAGATTAGTTAAAAGCCCGACATCTAAGAAAAATTGATATTGATCTTGTGAACCTAGATCTGGAAAAGAGTACCAAGTGTATTTCATTGGTGCTACTTTCATATAACCAAAAACTTAAGTGGCTCTCCAGTAAGTCAATAAATTAGCCCCATAATGATGAAAATCATCAAAAAAGAATTCACCTATATAAGCTTGTGGTGAAACGGCTTTCAATGCAGGATGCGAATCAAGTATCGAGTACCTGGTATAAAACCCCGGATAAGCAATACCATAGGTGCCTGGGTTTCCATTAGTGTTGTCTACATTATTAACTAACCAGTCTATAGTATCAAACGTATCACTTGCTTCATCAATTTATTTTGCTTTCTTATTTGGTATATACACACGCATATTACCATAGAACCCCCTCACTATTCGAACGTCCGCGCTTATCTTGATATACGAAGACATAGCCCCCTTCCATCGTAAATTGATTAGGACCAAGTTTCGTTGGGTGGTTATTTTCGCCGTAAAGCTTAAAACTAATAGGTGTTCGTATTAATATAATAGGATACCTTTTACTCTTATCTTTAAGAAAATAAATAGTTGTATGAAGGTTTATCCCATCACGCATGGCGATGTTTTGTTCTTTTTTAGCATAATTAGCTTCAAGGTCATATGCCACTTCTTTAGCTGACACGGAAACCAAAAGCATACAAACAATCCTAATATAATTGTTTTCTTATGTCTATTTATTGATTGATTCCCCTGTAAAATTATCTAAACCTTCGTTTAACCAAAACAGGTATTCATCCCCATCAGGAGTGTAGCCTATTGGCTTATTGAGAAGGTTATAATCTGCATCGAGTAAAATATAATATGGCTGCGAATTGTTCTCAAAATTTACCGTCTGGAATGTCGCCCATTTATCACCTACTGTTTTAATACGCTTAGTTCCACCTGTTGGCTTTAAGAAGTTAAAACGATCGTCTTCTTCCAGTTCTTTTCTGTCATCAACATAAAGGGACACTAAAACATAATCCTCATTTATTACTTTAAAAATATCCTCGCGTGTCCAAACCTGCTCTTCCATTTTACGGCAGTTTACACAGGCCCAACCTGTAAAATCAATCATTATAGGTTTTCCAGTTGCTTTTGCTTCTTCAAGACCATCATAAAAACTTTTATGGCCAGTAATCCCCATATCGCCTTTGTCATAAAGACTGTAGAACATCGGTGGTGGAAATCCACTTAATACTTTTAGGTTGGCGTATTTTGTATTTGATAAACCAGGAATCAGGTAAAGGAAAAAAGCAATCGCCGCTACCCCAACTATAATATTACCTAATGGTTTTTTCTTCATTTTAGGCCCATCATGCGGGAATCTAATAAACCCGAATAAGTACAAGGCCAATCCAAGGGAACAAAGAATCCATATTGCGATAAATACCTCACGCTTTAATAATCCCCAGTGTTGAACCAAGTCTGCATTAGATAAGAATTTAAATGCCAATCCTAGCTCAATAAAACCTAAGACTACCTTTACCGTATTTAACCAACCACCACTCTTAGGAAGCGTATTTAACCAGTTAGGGAATAAAGCAAATAAAGCAAATGGTAAAGCAAGTGCGAGACCAAATCCTCCCATACCCATAGTCAATTGCATCGCACCACCATCACTAGATAGGGAGCCTCCTAATAAAGAACCTAAGATAGGCCCCGTGCAAGAGAAAGAAACAATAGCCAGCGTCAATGCCATAAAGAAAATGCCTATTATCCCTCCTATACTATTGGCTTTGTCATCCATTTTTGCGCTCCAAGATTGAGGCAATGTAATCTCATAATACCCAAAGAACGAAAAAGCAAAGGCGATAAATATGATAAAGAATATGACATTTAAGGTCACGTTAGTCGATATATTATTCAGTATCTCAGGATCCAATGAATCTAGTAAATGAAAAGGAAGACTTAAAAGAACATAGATTCCAAAAATGAACAAACCGTAAAGCACTGCATTACGCATTCCCAGTTTTTTGCTTTTAGCGCTTTTTGTAAAAAAGCTTACCGTTAAAGGGATCATCGGGAAAACGCAAGGTGTTAGCAAAGCAATCAAACCTCCAATAAACCCTAAAAAGAAGATTGTTAAAAAACTCTTTTCCTCTGTTTTCTCTGTTTCGTATTTCTCCTTACCTTTTATTGGTATTGTCAATGCTGCAGATTTTTCTAAATCATCGGCTGTAATTTCTGAATTGGCTATCTGAGCCTTTCCTTTTTTAATGTCAAGTTCAAAAATCTTAGATTCTGGCGGTAAACATTGTTTATCATCACACACAGAATAATAAATATCTACATTTATTTTAAGGTCTTTTGGGTTCACTACTTTAATTTGCTGAAAGAAAACAGCAGACTTTTCAAAAAACACGATATCCATTTCAAAAATAGGATCGTAATATGGCGGAACCTGAGGCTCAGTCGTCTCACCTAATAAGGTGTAGGTTTCTGGAGAAGCGTCATATGTAAATTCTGTAGGGATAGGACCTATATCATCTGGCCCCATTTCTGGTTCTTTCTGGCTGTATAAGTGCCATTTTTCTTCAATTGTGGCTTCCATACGTATGTTGTATAAATCACCAGACTCTTTTTCAATACTCACATTCCATTTAACTGGATCTAAAAATTCTTGAGCCTTTGCTGGGGCAATGCATGACACAAGGAGTACGATTAAAAATGCAAACTTCTTCATAGGTTAGTTGGTTGTAATTTTTACTATTTGAGTTGTTTTCTCTGTAACTTTAAAGCGATCATCTGCGCGCATTCCTATCACCCAGACAATGGTCTTTCCGCTACATAAAAGCCACGTTTTTTCTTTAGCCGCTAAAGATAACTTTTCATCTTTATAAAACTTACTAATTTTCTTATTTCCTTTGAGTCCAAAAGGCTGAAAAACATCGCCCTCACGCCACTTTCTCACAATTAATGGATACACTAATAGAGCTGCATCTACATATACTATGCGGCTATCAACGTACCCTATTTTATCTGTAGGAATAAAGGTTAATGGCACAGGATCAATAACCTGACTTTCATTTTTATTAATGGTTATTTCTTCTGAAATATTCTCAATTGAATCACGAACCGTTAAAATAAACTTTGTCCTATCTTTGAGTAGCCTATGACTATCTGAAAAAACTAGCTTACCACTTTGAGCAGTAGCCAAATCAATTATATCATCCCAAGCGGTAAAACCAAAAGGAGATAACAGCTCATACAAAACAGCACCTTGATTCGGTAAATCGCCAAGCTTTATAATATCAATTTCATAGCCATCAACGGTTTCTGTCACCAATAAATTATAAAGTAAGACCATATAATCCGCTACAAGTTGTTCTGTGGCTTGAAGGTGGGTTATCGTATTCCGAACTCCTTTTAATACATTTTTTGAAGCTTTTTTATAAGGAGGTATCACACGATGACGTAGCTCATTACGCAAATAATCTGTTGCTGCATTACTACTATCTTCTCGCCAGAAAAACTCAGCTTTTTTAGCAAAGCGTAGTACTTCATCTCTTGAAAAAGGTAACAAAGGTCTAATTAAAGTTTCGGTTTCTTCTGGAATACCCGTGAGACCTCGTATTCCTGTGCCTCTGGAAAGATTTATTAAAACGGTTTCTAAAACGTCATCTGCATGATGTGCTGTAGCTATTAGGTCAAACTTAATTTGTTTCCGTAGTTGCTCAAACCATTCATATCGCAGCTCTCTCGCGGACATTTGTGTTGATATTCTATGGTCTTTGGCAAATGCCTTTGTGTCAAAGACCTCCTCGTAAAACGGGACTTTTAACAGGGTCGCTAAGGCGGCCACAAATGCAGCATCTCCATCACTTTCGTCCCCTCTTAAATTAAAGTTACAATGTGCTATACAAAAATTGAAATTTAGCTGTTTCAGCAAATGTGCTAACAGTACACTATCTAATCCTCCACTGCAAGCAAGAATTATTTTTTTATCGCAGAGCCTAGGGAATGTTTGGTCGATATGTTTTTTGAAGGATGTGAGCATATTAAAAAATAAAAATAATACTACCCAACAACACCGCAATCCCAAAACTCAGCATAGTCCCAATAAGTACGTATTCTGTTTTTAGAGTTTCTGTGTCTCTGTAGCGTAAGATAGATTTTGCCGCTATTAAAAAGCCTACGCCTTCAAAATGATTGCCTATAATAAAGGTAAGCGTTAGGATTCGTTCGAGTATCCCTATTAATTTTCCTGCATTAGGTAATTCGTCAGATGGGTTTAATTGATCTTTTTCTATCTTGCTTGCTATCGCAACATCAATTTCTGAAGATTTAAAGACTTGCTTAATCAAAATGTTTGCTGGCTTTAGACAACATAGATAAGCGATGCCTATAGCAATATACCTTGGGTGTATCTCTGGGGCATAGGTCATTTCAAATCCACGATATTTCAGAAACAAGATAGAAACCAAAACAAGTGTACCCAGATGAAGTGCTTGATCCACAAAAAAGGCATATTTGGCTAGCTTTGGTTTTTTATTAACTACTGCTTTTAAGCCATCAATGAAATAATGAATAATCGCAATCGCTGCTGCACCCGCTATAAATTTAACTTGAAAAGAAAACAACCACGAGCAAGCAAATACAATTAATATGTGCCAAGCGAGGTATTTGGTCTTAAAGCCTTTATCGTTCTTCTCGTGCGCCATTTTATTGGTTTGAAAAAAGAAGTCTGCCATTAAATGACCTAAAAACTGGAATAATAAAAAAGTTGTTAAGTCCATAGTTTAATTTTTAAAAGTAGCTTTATAATAGGATAGCGTTGTCTCTATCGCATTCCAACCTACGCTAGTAGAATGTCTATTAACCACAGACTGGTTTACATCTAGTTTTTGAGCAATCGCATCTTCGGTGAGCCCCAATATTTTATGGTAAACAACTTCACTTTGTCGCTCAGTTGCTTTATTTAAAAGCACATCTAACAATTCTAGAAACGCTGTCCACTTGCTATTTAACACTGGATCTTTGGAGGCAAAATATAAGGTGTTTTTTATCACCACGCGCGCCTTGTCATGCGTAGATTTTGAGTTAATCAAACGACCTGAAAGATAGATAGCCTCCCCATCTATGATCCCTTTCTCTTCATCAAAAACGGAGAGTTCCCCATAACCCATTGCGAGACGTATCCCGTGTTCTTTAAAGAGCTTCGCGCGTTTTTTATCTTCTGTGTACCCATCAATAGCTATGGGAATATTTTTTACATAAGTTTTTATCGCAAGCAAGACTTCTAAACCTAGCGATGGACTCTGAACCACACATTCTATATAATCGCCTTTTAAGAGACGTCCATAAACGCCATACCGCTCCTTGAGTTGTTCAAGAAGTGTATCAAGTGCGATACGTAACACGCCTTTATCCGAAACAGAAAGACTTGTTGAAGACACTACATCACCAGATATTACGATGTATTTCATAAAATAACTTTTTACAAATATAATAAAACTATGCTACTGAGAGGACATAAATACCATTTATGCTATCTAGAAGACATAAATATAAATTATGCCACTGAGAGGGCATAATTTATCAAGATTGAAATAGCCTCCTTTTTATTGGCATCTGTGCATTCAAAACAAACCTAACCCGGTTTTAACGCGGCAATAGTATCTATCTACTAAACTTGATTCAAAAACTAAACTCGCTCCAATACCTCTCTCATTGCTTTTGCCTTGAGCAAGCACTCCTCATATTCGTTTTCGATTATAGAATTTGCGGTAATAGCGCCACCCACAGAAAAACTTACATATTTTTCATCTGCATTATACAAGATACTCCGTATGATGACATTAAAATCAAAATCGCCGTAAGGAGTAAAATAACCCACCGCGCCGCTATACAGGCCACGTTTTGCTTCTTCAAGTTCCTCGATAATCTTCATCGCAGCCACCTTAGGTGCCCCCGTCATGCTTCCCATTGGGAATGTGTTTTTTAAAATAGTCACAGGCGTAACATCTTCTGCCACCTTACATCGAATGGTAGAAATCATGTGATGCACTTGTTTAAACGAATACACTTTACACAACTCATCCACGGTTACAGATCCTTTTTCTGCGATTCTTGAAAGATCATTCCGTACCAGGTCTGTGATCATAATATTCTCACTGCGTTCTTTAGGATCGCTTTCTAATTGAGCCACCATCGCGCCGTCTGCCACAGGATCAATTAATCGTTTTGCCGTTCCTTTTATGGGTTGTGAAACCACCGTAGCACCTGTTTTTTTGAGGTAGCGTTCTGGCGATGATGACAGCGCAAAATGGGTGTTTAATTTCAGGAAAGTAGCAAAAGGTGGCGTCGAGATTTCATTAAGGTGCAAGAAAGAGCGCACAGGATCAATGGTTACATTTTCAGCAAAAAACTCTTGACAAAAATTAGCTTCATAAATATCGCCACGTTCTATATGACGCAGCATCTTCCCTACTTTGTTTGCGTACGCGCCCTTAGAAGTTCTTAATCGTATTTTAATAGCTTCGGAAACATCATGGGCTTCATCTTCCGGCTTTTTCATTATTTCTTCCCAATCACTTTCTATCTCATCATCTACCATCTGAAGGTATTGAATAGTCACTTCATCTTCTGAAAAAAGAAATATTTTTTTAGGTTGGAAAAAATACAAATCTGGAAACCCAAGACCGTCAAAGTTCTCCGATTTTAGGCGCTCTACATCGTTTTTAAGATCATAGGACAAATACCCAAAAAGCCAATCTTTAGATAACGTTTGATACTCTTCAAGCTTCTCAAAAGCATGTTTACTATCTGTTTTTATAGCGGTAAAAGCATCTACTGCAAGGATTGCTTTATATGAACTATGGCCGTCCGAATGTTCATTAGAGTCTAGCCATACTACTTCTTCAAACTGTCGTGCCCACTGCAAAAGACGCGTCTTTAAACTAGTGGTGAGCTGAATATTTTTAGTAACAATGTGACGCATGAATTAAATAGGAATTGAGTTGTAAAGGTATTGAAAACAAAAAACCATTTTGAAAAATTCAAAATGGTTTTTAATAAACTTTCTATTCATACTCTTAAATATGTAAAGCTCTATCGTCTGTAGCAGCTAAAGCCGCTTCTTTAACAGCTTCTGCGTAGGTAGGGTGTGCGTGACTCATGCGAGCTATATCTTCTGCACTTGCCCTGAACTCCATCGCGGTTACCGCTTCGGCAATTAGATCTGCCACTCTTGCTCCTACCATATGAACTCCTAAAACCTCATCTGTCTTTTTATCACTCAATATTTTTACAAAACCATCTGTATCTCCACTTGCACGACTTCTTCCTAAAGCACGCATAGGAAATTGTCCAGATTTGTACTCGACATTGGCTTCTTTTAATTGTTCTTCAGTTTTACCAACACTTGCAACTTCTGGCCACGTGTAAACCACGCCCGGAATTAAGTTATAATTAATGTGTGGTTTTTGACCCGCTAATATTTCAGCAACTAACGTTCCTTCTTCACTTGCTTTGTGCGCTAACATTGGGCCTTTAATTACATCCCCTATTGCATAGATATTTGAAATATTAGTTTGCAAGTGATCATTTACTTCCACTTGTCCTCTTTCTGTAATTTTCACACCTGCCTTATCTGCACCTAGTCCATCTGTGTAGGCTTTACGTCCCACAGAGACCAAACAGTAATCACCAGTAAAAATGATTTCCTTGTCTTTTTTATCTGTCGCCGTAACCATAACTTCATCTCCTTTTCTTGAAACAGCAGATACTCTATGAGAAAGGAAGAACTTAACGCCTTGCTTTTTCATCGCCTTCATTAATTCTTTACTCTGAGCGCTATCCATTGTTGGGATAATACGGTCCATATACTCAACCACAGAAACCTCTGCGCCAAGACGACGGTAGACTTGACCTAATTCTAGACCAATAACTCCTCCACCAATCACCACCATGTGTTTCGGAATTTCAGTTAGCTTTAATGCTTCTGTAGATGTAATTACTCTCTCTTTATCTAGTGTTATAAACGGCAACGTAGAAGGCTTAGAACCCGTAGCTATTATGATATTTTCAGCCTCAATTGTTTTTGTTTTATCTCCAGTAATTTCAATGTGTGTGGCATCTTTGAACGAACCCATTCCTGTAAAAACATCAATCTTGTTTTTATTCATTAAAAACTCGATTCCTTTTGTGGTTTGCTCAACAACAGAAGCTTTACGCGCTATCATTTTCTTAAAGTTTATCTTTATTTCGCCAGGGATTTCAATCCCGTGTTCTTCAAAATGCTTAATCGCATCTTCATAGTGATGAGAAGAATCTAAAAGCGCCTTACTCGGGATGCAACCTACATTAAGGCAGGTCCCTCCTAAGGTGTTATATTTTTCGATAATAGCCGTTTTCATTCCTAGTTGTGCGCAACGAATCGCCGCTACATATCCTCCAGGACCAGAACCTATTACTGCAACATCATATTTTGACATATTATTCTCTTTTTAAGATTGAAATTGCTCAATATTTTGAGCATTACATATAAAAAACAAAGGTACGAACTCTCCTTTTAAGTAAGAAACATTAACAATCTAGATTCGTTTATTTTTCATTCTCAATAGCATCCAGCACCCATTCTATGGCAGGATCTTTATCTAATTGATAGTCTTCTAAGGTAGCAGCGTTTATCTCAACATCTGGAGTTACTCCATAACCATCTGGATCTATTTTAAAGGGAGCGTCTATCTGCATAAGTCCCATTCTAATCGTTACATTTGATGTAGGTAATCTAAACGGTTTAAACAATCCTGCAACGGTGCCATTGTATGCTCCTCCCGTTTCTTGCCCCACAAATGTGGCTCTTCCTGTACCTTTCAAATTTGTTGAGAATACAGAAGATGCTGAAAATGAGTTTCCATTAATCAATACGTAAAGAGCACCCTTATAATTATTTTCGTAGGGCGATTGCTCTTTAGACTGTTTGAAACAATAATAGATTTTTCCATCTCTTTTTTGCGTTTTCAATAGATTATGTCCAACTATAATTGGAGAGAATACCGCAACCAACCCGTGCACTATTGGCCCACTTGTATTACTCATAGCCATATTTAAAAAAGGCGTTCTTGTTGTTACCTCACTCTCATTAATAAAGGTAAAATCTTCTAAGGCTAGATGTTTATATAGATCGTTTATCTCAGTAAGTCTTCCACCGCCATTATCTCTTAAGTCTATAATAAGATTCTTTGTTTCTAGACTATCTAAAATTTTAAAACTCTCTTCATAAAATGCCTCATACTTCCCATTTGTAAAACTTCTTATTTTCATATAAGCAGTCGTACTGTCCTTTCCTATATATCTCATGTTACGCGTATTCAAATTTATCTTAGGCAGATACCCGTATTTTGAATGATCTTTTCGCTTCTTTCTATTTTCTAACTTCCGAGTTTTCTTTTCTTCTTTAGTCAATTTTTTAGGCTTCGCCGAAATGATAATTGAATCTAACTTTGTACTATCCTTTTTCATCTTGGTATCTACCCAAGTATAGTTTTGCTTAAAAACGGAATCCCTGAGCTTATAGGTCACTAACAAACTATCTAAAAATCCATTTTCTCTAGCGTAGAATCGTTGAAACCTATTCCCTACAAAACTTTCAAAAAACGTTTTATTATAACCATCACTCGCTACATTCGTATTATACCGTTCTATAAGTTCTTGTGGTGTTTCACTCTCAACGGCAAGCAACTCACTCCCTACTAAAAGAGAATCTCCGTTGATCGCTCTCGTTAATATTAGATGATTGTCTATGTACTTAAACTGCGAGGTATAGAAATCAAACTTTTTATCTTTATACGTATTACGCACTTTCCTTGTCCTTCTTTTTTGAGGAGGAACGACTGAGATATGCCCTTGCCCTATCATTTTTACTACAGGTGCCAACTTTAAATAGAACTGCATACTTGTGAGCGGTTCTTTAATAGACTTCTGTAAGCTATCAAAACTGGTGTCTAATTGCTCTTTAGAAATGTATTGATACAGTCGGGGATGGTTGCGCTGAAGTTGATGGTATGCTTTTGCTACATCTGCTTGTAGATCAACTATGCTGTGATTTTTAGTCACTTCTTCATTATAATCTCCTACACTTTTACAACCCGCTTGCGATATAATTATGAATACAAGTAGTACGGCATTTTTAATCATAGGACTTTTAGTTATATACGTTTTATATGACTCGTTTTTAATTCATGTGTTACATATAAAACAGTGAGTTTGTTTTAAACACTATTATAATAGACGCCTTTTTTCATTCAATGGTTGCCTGAGTTTTACAAACGCTAGCTTGAAATAGATAATCAATAAAATTGATCTAGTACTATAAAACTTATTTGTACTGAGAGAAATACTAGCATAAATTCTCCTAGTCAAAATATGCAGTAGTTTATAATATCACTGCCGTATTATTCTTTACTTCCTTAATTGTGATAGAACTCTGCGTGCTTCCTATTTCTTCTAATGAGGTCAATTTCTTTACCATAAATGTCCTGAAATGATCCATATCTTTCACAGCAACTTTTAATAAATAATCGTAATCCCCACTTACGTGAAAACATTCTAATACTTCTGACAATTGTTCAATTTCAGTTTCAAAATTAGCAATAGACTTCTGCTCGTGTTTCGTGAGTTTTACATGACAAAACACAGTAAAACCTAGATCGACTTTCTTTTTATCCAACAAGGCGACATACTGTTTTATCACGTCATTCCGTTCTAGCTTTTTGATACGTTCAAAAATAGCCGTCACCGATAGATTTAATTGCTGCGATAATTGCTTATTAGTTTGCTTGCTATTCTGCTGCAGCAAAGTCAATAACTCTTTATCAATGGCATCTAATTTCATAATCAAATATTTTTCAGGAAATTTTTCCTAAAGGTACACAAGTTTTGAATATTTATATGAAATATAATAACGTCATATTAGTTTAAAGTGATTATTAATCTAATTACAAACACAACAGTTGATTATTATTCTATAAAGACTTAATTTTGATGAATAAATAAAGCTTAATGAAGGATTTTATTATTATTGGTGCTGGTCAATCAGGCTTATCTATAGCACATTACTTAAAGGAAAAAGAGCAATCTTTTCTAATAGTAGATGCTAATGCCGAAATAGGCGCCCCTTGGCTAAAACGCTGGGATTCATTAAAATTATTTACTCCTTCAGAATTTAACAATTTGCCCGGCTTAGCATTTCCGCATAAAAAAGGACATTATGCTACCAAATATGAAGTAGCAGCATATCTAAAACAATATGTTCAAAAATTTGATATCCCTATTGCCTTCAATGAAAAAATAACAGCCTTAAAAAAAGAAGGAGGTCATTTTACGCTGAACAGCGCTACCACTGCTTTTAAAGCAAAAAATGTAATCGTATCTACAGGACCTTTTCACACTCCTTTTATTCCAAAGTGCCATTTAAAGATAACAGAGAACATCACCCAAATACATAGTGAGCATTACAAAAACCCAAGTCAATTACAAGATGGAGACACCCTTGTTGTTGGAGCAGGAGATTCTGGCGTGCAAATTCTACAGGAAATTTCTGAAACAGATAGGACTGTATATTTTTCTGGAACAACTGATATCGCTTCTTTACCGCAAGAGTTTTTAGGGAAAACATTATGGTGGTGGTTTAAAAAAACTGGATTTTTAACGGCTACCAAGCATTCCTGGGTGGGTAAAAAGATAATTAACGGAAGACAACCCGTCATAGGTACTGATGTGAAAAAGCTGTTTAAAAGACCAAACTTAAAATGTGTAGGCAGAACGCTAGACGCAAATGATCACGACATAACTTTTGAGAAGGGGACAATCTCATCCATAAAAAATATCATATGGGCTACCGGATTTAAGCCTAATTTTAATTGGATTGAAAACGAACAACTAGATACAAATCAATACCCTAAAAATTATCGAGGTGTTAGCAATATTAAAGGCTTGTACTATTTAGGATTACCGTGGTTGCACACAAGAGGATCAGCAACACTCGGTGGTGTCAAGGATGATGCAAAATATTTAAGTGAGTATATTTTAAATTAAACGTTCCATAAAAATGCGCATAAGTAAACTAAAAATAATAGTCAAAAATGAATGTAAATAATGATATATGGCTAAACGATTTAAAACGTAAAAGAGAACAAGGCCCTACCCTTCACAAAGAATCTTATTCTCAATATAGCGATGCCACTAAGGCTGTTCACGCAGGGCAATATAATGATCCTATTACGGGAGCATTAGGAACGCCTATTTTCCAATGCTCTACATTTCATTTAAATGAATCCTCCTATAAGGCTATAGAAGAAGGCCGTGGTAGAGAAAAAATGATCTATTCCAGATATGGGAATCCCTCGCAATGGAGTGTTCAAGAAAAGGTGTCATCTTTAGAAGGTGCAGAAAGCTCTATCGTTTTTTCTTCCGGTATGGCGGCTATTTCATCTGCGATACTCGCCATATTAGATAAAGGTAGCCACCTAGTGTCTTCAAGAGATATTTATGGCGGCACGTATAATTTTTTATATGAAGATTTATATCGCTACGGCATGTCTGTCACTTTTACTTCTCCCACTGACATCGATGCTATAGAAGCTGCAATACAGGAAAACACAAAAGTTTTATATTTTGAAGCGTTAACAAACCCCTTGTTAAAATTAACTCCTTTAAAAGAGCTGGTGGCACTTGGTAAAAAATACAATCTAAGAGTCATCATTGATAACACATTTTTAACCCCGTTCAATGTTAAGCCATTGGAGCTCGGAGTAGATCTTGTCGTTAACTCTGCAACAAAATATTTAAACGGCCATTCAGATTTAATAGGAGGCACCGCTTCTGGCTCTCGTAAACTCATAGATCGCATATGGCCTCAAATGCTAAAAAACGGAGGGTCTATGGATCCCCACGCCTGTTTCTTATTAGAACGAAGCTTAAAAACCTTTGCGCTAAGAATGCGTACGCATAATGAAAATGCATTACAAATTGCAAGATATCTAGAAGCACACGAAAAAATTAAAAGAGTGTATTATCCAGGATTAGCGTCGCACGAGCAACACGATTTAGCTAAATCTCAATTAAATGGAAAATATTCAGGGATGATTAGTTTTGAGATTGACGGTGGAAATATGAACGCCCATAAATTATTAAGCCATTTAAAATTACCTAAAGAAGCAACAAGCCTAGGTGGCGTAGAAAGTTTAATCTCATTGCCCTATAACACATCACAAGCATCACTAACAAAAGATCAACAAAAAGCCATAGGCATTAACGAAGGTCTTATACGCCTGTCTGTTGGCATAGAAGACCTTGAAGATTTAATTTCAGACTTTGAACAAGCACTAAACAACGTATTTAAATAAGAACTCCTATGTTAAATAACATAAACATCGCTGGTTTAAGCGAATACACAAATGAAGTAAAAGAAAGCCCTTTAGAAGGCAAAGCGACCTATGGTATTGCCCTTGACTGGGTAAGCGGAACCCAAACAAAAGTGAAAACTAAAAATATGATTTTAGGTAATCACAAGATTGTAAGAGATTTTGAATTCACTATAGACGAACCCACTCAATTACTTGGCGTAAACCACGCGCCAAACCCAGCAGAATATATGTTAGGTGGATTAGCGGGTTGTATGGCGGTAACATTTATGGCAGGCGCAACGGCTAAGAATATTGAAATCAACCAATTAAAAATTGAAATAGACGGCGCATTAAATTTAAATAGCTTTTTAGGAATAGACGATACTATAAACGCCGGTTTTCCTGAACTTAAATTTATTTTTCACGTGAAAGGAAATGGTACACAAGAAGATTATAATGCACTTATGGAACGTGTTTTAAAACACTCCCCTAATTTTAACACCGTGAAAAACGAAGTTAAAATGATTGGAACATTGAAGACAGACGGCGTTAAAGCACCGTTAGTTTAGATAAATATAGACATTTTAGTATACCTTGCCACTAGCGCAAAGCTTTTTGCAGAAAATACCTTCACAATAAAAATTAGTTTTATTGCGAAGGTATTTTAATTTCATTGAGGCTATTTTCTTGCTATGACAAATGATCTCATAGATATTTAATTTGTATTTGCTACTACTTATTTTTCTTTTCAAATTATTCAACTTTACTAATTGTTATATAAATACACAAGGCGTAACTATTTTTTTTTACTGATCATTAGACTAACTGTTATAAGTGAAAAATGAATTTTTAGCTACAATATAAAATCAGGTCGTTAGAAATATGATTTGCAAAGTAACAATCAAAACCGTAACATTACAATTCTAAAAAATTACCTCCCATGCAAGAAAAAGACAATCTCAGCGAAATTGATATTCAGGGCCATCACATTATAGACAATACAGAATTGAATATATGGGAAGCGTTAATCCCTGTGTTCATTCTCATGATACTATTGGCTTATAATATTTTTGCTCAAGATGGAGTTTGGCTAGGAGACTATTCTAACCAAATCATTCTATTAATGGGTGGTACAGTAGCGATAGTCGTCGGCTTGTTTAATAAGGTTTCGGTTTTAGTGATGGCAAAAGAAGTCTGGGAAAACTGGAAAAGTATATTTGTACCCATCTTGATTTTATTGCTCGTAGGAGCACTCGCTGGTACTTGGCTCGTTAGTGGTGTGATACCTGCAATGGTCTATTATGGCTTACAGGTATTAAGCCCCGAGATTTTCTTGCCGGCCACTGTTATAATTGCTGCCGTTATCTCAATTGCAACTGGTAGTTCTTGGACCACCTCTGCAACGGTAGGTATCGCGCTAGTTGGCATAGGTACTGCCTTAGGCATTAATCCTGGAATGATTGCAGGAGCCGTGATTTCTGGAGCTTATTTTGGCGATAAAATGTCACCCTTAAGTGATACAACCAACCTTGCCCCTGCGATGGCGGGAACAGATTTGTTTACGCATATTAAATATATGGCATACACGACCGTTCCAACCATCATTATTACTTTGATTGTATTTGGGATTATTAGTGCCTCTATAGAAACTTCTGGAGAGGCTGACATTAGTAGCCTACTAAAGACTATAGATACAACATTTAATATTTCAGGATGGTTATTTTTAGTGCCGCTTATTATTATTACACTCATTTTATTTAAAACAAAACCAACAATTGCTTTAGGTGCTGGTATAGCTGCCGCAATTGTTTTCGCTTTTATTTTTCAACCAGAAATTTTAGCGTCGATTTCAGATTCGAGTGCAACTGCAATGCTTCAAGCTATTTTTAGTGATATTTCTATAGAAACTTCTAACGAAACACTTAACGAGCTTTTTAGTTCTAGTGGTGTGATGGGAATGCTCTGGACTATTTTATTAATTATCTGTGCGATGGTCTTTGGGGGTATAATGGATGGAATAGGTGCCCTGGCAAGAATTACAAAGGAGTTACTAAAACTTGCAACCACTATTTTTGGTCTTTTTACTACTACCGTAATTAGCTGTTTAGGATTAAACGTCATCGCTAGTGATCAATATTTAGCGCTTGTGATACCGGGAAAAATGTTTAAACAAGCCTACGAGGACAGAGGGTTAGCACCAGAAAATTTATCTAGAACCTTAGAAGATTCTGGAACGGTAACTTCGGTATTAATCCCTTGGAATACCTGCGGGGCGTATCAAAGTGGTGTACTAGGTGTAGGCGTTGGTGAGTATTTTGTTTATGCCATCTTTAACTGGCTGAGCCCTTTTACGACTTTGCTCTTCGCAGCATTTAAAATTAAAATCAAGATGTTGAAAAACCCTGAAGATTTTAGCCAATAGTCGGTCTTTAAAATTTTAGTAATATAAAATCACAATTTTTATGAATAGGTACGCTGCAACTGTTTTGCAACCGTGCTTTTCATTTTGCGTAAATCATTGCAAATTATCTCCGTCTTAGTGTTATTTTTAACTTCTGTAAACAAAAGACATTTTTATACTTCGGAAATTTTATAAAACAATACAATATGGCACACATCACACTAGGCGGAAATCCCATTACAACTAATGGCGATTTGCCTGCAGTAGAGAGCAAAGCAAAAAACTTTACACTTACCGCGACAGATTTAAGTACAAAACAGCTTTCAGACTTTTCAGGAAAGCGTAAAATTTTAAATATCTTTCCGAGCATAGATACAGGTGTTTGCGCAACCTCTGCCAGAATATTTAATCAAGAAGCTTCAGCGCTTGAAAATACAGTTGTCTTATGTATATCGAGAGATGTTCCCTTTGCTCACAATCGTTTTTGTGCTGCAGAAGGATTAGAAAATGTGGTGATGCTTTCAGACTTTAAAACAGGAGAATTTGGGAAGTCTTATGGCCTCGAAATTCAAGAAGGTGGTTTTGCAGGACTTCACTCTAGAGCCATTGTTGTACTTGATGAAAATGACAAGGTGCTTTACACAGAACAAGTACCAGAAATAGGCCAGGAACCTGATTACTTATCTGCCATCAAAGCACTATAAGCATGTGGAATTCTTTTTTAGGAAAACGACTTAAAGGATGCGGATACGCAACAAAGGGTGCCTACATGCTGATCAAAAATGAAGCGAGTATTCAAGTGCAATTATTCATTAGCATTGTGGTCACCATTGCTGGTTTTTATTTTGAAATATCAAATACCGAATGGATGATCCAGATATTTGCCATTGGCCTTGTGATGACTGCCGAAGGGCTAAACACAGCTTCTGAAGAAATTGCAAATTTTGTGCATCCAGACTTTCACAATAAGATAGGCTACATCAAAGATGTGGCAGCAGGCGCTGTATTCTTTGCCGCTATTGCTGCTATGGTGATTGCTGGTATTATTTATTTCCCGAAATTTGGGTGGATATAAATTGAGGTCATTCTACCTCGGTTTCTGTTTCCTTTAAAAGGTCTCAAAAGTATTTAGATCAAAGGATTTAACTTACTAGTATTAAAGTATTCATAAACCACGTTTGGTTTTACCATGGCTACGTTACTTTTACTTAAATTAAGTGAACATTATGAAAAAATCTACGATCGGAAATTTTCCTGCCCTCCTATTCATACTTCTTCTTGTAGGCTGCGCAACTAATAAACCACAAGAATCTCCAGCACTACAAAAATCTAACATTTTTCAAGAAGCCGTGCACACTTTCTATATAGCGGGTGGGCAAGATAATGGAGTTGTTTCGCAAGGGTTAAAACAAAAATTAGAACGGGCACTTGCATCTGCTTCAAAGAAAAGCACCTTATTATTTACTGGCGATTTTACAGACCCTTCGATTACAAATCAAGGAGCAAGAGCATCACAATTAGACGCTCAATTAAGTCTTACCAAAGACTTTAAAGGAAAAACTTTTTTTAACTTAGGTGAAAACGAGTGGTCAAGCAAAAAGTCTAAAGACATAGAATGGATAGAAAACTACATCAAAGACAAAGACTTAAAACGTATTGAAGTAGAACCTAACAATGTATGCCCGTTAGATTATAAAGAAATTAATGAAGACCTCGCGGTGCTCTTCGTAGACTCAAACTGGTATATCTCAAACTGGGACCGTATAGAAGACATTAACAGAAAATGTACTGATATCGTTACCCGCAGAAGATTTACTGAAGCACTTGAAGGCTATATTAAAAATGCACGCAACAAGAACTTAGTGATTGTGATGCACCATCCCGTTTTCAATAATGGCAAATATAATAGCGTCCTAGGGGGCTTTTCGCCTGATTACGGAAACTTTGACCGTTATAACGAGCTTCGAGTTTTAGTGGCTGCTTTGTCTCAAGAAATCGATAGAGTAATCATCGTATCTGGGCACGACACTAGCCTTCAATACCTTAAAGGAGCGCGCGTACACCAGATTATTAGCGGTGCCATGGGATCTTCATCTGGAGTGCATAGAACTGAAGATAATATCACTGCCATGGGTGGAATACTCAAATATGAAGGTCAGTATGCGCACGGTGCAGCGGGTTTTGCTATTCTGAAATATTACATCGATGGGAGCTCCTCTGTTTCATTTGTAACTGAGGATTACGAGAACACGATGAATGTGACGCCCGCTTTGACAAAACCAAATACGGAGAAATTTGAAACCCCTCAAATTTCCGAAGTAAAAAAAACGGTCGCGATCACAACAGATAAAGACAAATTAAATAAATCTGGAATCTATAATTTTATTTGGGGTAAACGGTATAGAGATTATTTTGGAACACCTGTAACCGCTCCCGTTGGGATATTAAGCCAAATGGAACGACCCCTAACCATTACTCAAAAAGGAGGCGGACATCAATCTTTTTCAGGTAGGCTGGCAGACGCTCAAGGTAGAGAATATGCGATGCGAGGTCTTGAAAAAAATGCGCTCAAGTTTTTACGGTTTAAAATTAAAGGGCTCGCCTTTAATGAAGGAAATTACAAAGGCACTTTTGCAGAAAAAGCGGTTTATGACTTTTTTAGCACCACACATCCTTATATGCAATTAGTGATTAACCCTCTTGCTTCTTCGGTAGATGTGAATCACGCTAATACGCAATTATATTATCTACCCAAGCAACCCGGATTTGAAATACTTGGTAGTGAATATGGCGATCAACTCTATTATATAGAAGAACGCCCTAACGATGAACAGAAATATTTTGAAGGGTATAACAGAGCAAATCCAGCTGTAAAAGGAAAGATTGAACAATTTGAAAGTACGACAGATGTTTTCGAAAAATTAAAGGAGGACGAAAAGTACAGTCTAGATCAAAAAGCATTTATAAGAGCTCGTATTTTTGATATGCTTATAGGTGACTGGGATAGGCATAATGATCAGTGGCGCTGGGCACAATATAAAGTGAGCGATGATGACATACGGTTTATACCCATCCCTCGTGATAGAGATGCAGCATTCTCAAAATTTGATGGAATAGCGATCCCACTCATCCAGCTTGTATTACCAGATGTACGCTTCTGGCAATCCTACGATGCAGAGATCCCAAACATTAAATGGTTTAATGGTGAAGGAAATAATCTAGATCGAGCCGTGCTTAATAAATTTGATTACACTGCATGGATAGAAGAAGCAAAAGTGATTCAAGCAGGAATGACACATGAAGTGATCGAACAAGCATTTGCTAATCTACCTGAAGAGGTTCAAGACGAGAGCTCTCAAGCTATTAAGAACAGCCTAAAAGGGCGTCTACAAAACATTGTAAACATTGCAGAAGTATATGGGAAAAGAATTGACGCGATCGTTTCGGTGCACGGAACTAATAAAGACGATAAGTTTACCGTAATGAGAATGGCAGACGGTATGACTCAAGTTACGATAGCCCGCAAACTAAAAGGTGAAACTAACAAGGTATTCTACGATAGAACATTTTCGTCTAAAGACACCAAAGAGATCTGGTTATATGGCCTAGAAGATGACGACGTTTTTATTGTAAAAGGCGATAATAGTGATCACGAAATTAAAATGAGACTTATTGGTGGTTATGGAAAGGATGATTATGATGTTTCAAACAAAACAAATTTAAAGGTTTATGACTGGAGACATGAGAAAACAACTTTTGAAGATAAAAAACCTAAGAATCAATTGACTAATAGGTATGAGACCAATACCTGGCACTGGCGTTACTTTAAAGAGAACAACAATATTTTACTACCTTCTTTTGGGTTTAGAAGAGACGATGGGTTATTTCTTGGTGCAACGGACACGTATACAAATTATGAATTTAATGGAAATCCATTTAGATACAAGCATACCGTAACGGCTAACTACTTTTTACTAACGAATGCTATTGAGTTAGATTATGACGGCGTCTTTGCAAATGTTTTTCCTAATTGGAATCTTGAGGTGGGAGTTTATGCAACCAATGATAGCTATGCTAAAAACTTTTTCGGGAATGGAAACGAAACAAACTATGATGACGATGCCGTAGATTTAGAATTTAACAGAGCTAGAACACAACAAATTAAAGGAGATATAGGTATCGCTTCAAAATATTTTAAAGTCAAAGGGATTTTTGAAACTTGGGAAATTGAAGAAGATGCTGATAGATTATTTAACACAACAAATTTTGGAGAAACAGGACTGCTTGCCCGTCAAAATTATGCAGGTGCCGAGGCCACAGTAGAATATAGAAATCAAGATGCTATCGATTTCCCTACGCGCGAACTTTATTTAGGAGCTACGTTAGGTTATAAAACAAACTTAGAACTAGAAGATTATAACTTTGGGTATGCCAGTGCTCATATAGGTATGAAAAAGAAACTGATCGCTTCTGGAAATCTAGTATTCAGCACATTAATAGAAGGAAAAACAAACTTCGGAAATGAATATTTCTTTTATCACGCTCCTAGCATAGGAGGTGCTAATGGTTTGAGAGGTTTCCGTGATGAACGTTTTACAGGAGAATCATATGTGTATCAAACAAGTGATTTAAACTTTCGGATAGGTAGCATAGTTACTTCTGTAATCCCAATAAGTTATGGCCTCTTTGGTGGTTTTGATTATGGTAGAGTATTTCTCGACGGTGAGGAAAGCAACATCTGGCATACATCACAAGGTGGTGGATTATGGTTGAGCGGTCTCAACAGTTTTGGCCTAAACGTAGGATATTTTACTAGCAAGGAAGGCGCACAAATTCAAGTAGGATTTGGATTCGGTTTCTAAAATTTCTGTCCGTAAATAACCAACTTGAAAGTATTAAAAAAACGTCCCTTTTATTGCGCATCCAAGCAAAATTGGGGCGATAGCGGTCGCAAGCACTAGGTTATTACGATTCGTATTTATTTGGTTAGTTAATTAAAATTTAAACCCGAGTCCAAATGAGACTCTCGAACTTTCTGTTGCGGTAAACGCACTCATCTTTGCATTTAACCCTCCGGGGCCATTAATCCACAATCCGCCACCATAACTGTTGTGCCATTGTTCTGAAAGCCTACTCGGGATCCATACACGACCCAAGTCTGCTCCACCATATACGCCTATTTGTAATGGGATTAACCCTACTTTAAAACTATCGAAACTATATCGCAGGTCTGCGTTCCCTACTAAAGCAGATTTACCCGTAAATCGCTCTTCTCTATAAGCTCGTAAACCTGTTTCTCCACCCAATGTTACCCCTTGGTAAAATTCAAACTTATTTCCGAAGTTAAACTTTGCATTCACATTTGTCTTAAGTACTAATTTTTTGTTTGACACTAGAGAATTATAAAACCCTAGTCGTGTATTTAGATACCCAAAAGTTCTGTAAACACCCTTCACATTTGTAGTGATGCCTGGGTTAAAATCAAACATCATCCCTCTAGATGGGTTACTAGGGTCATCAAAACTTCGGTAACTATAAATACCATCAATTGAACCAAAATAAGAAGTTTTGTTTAGCTCAAAAGACGATTCTATAGGTAATGAGAAGTTTACGTCACTTGCCACTTTATACGTATCTATTGAAAACTGTATCTTGAAAAAGCTACCAAAAAAACTATTTTTTAACAAGCCTATATTTCCATTTATCTTCTGAATTTGAATTCTATTTTTATCAATTCCATTCTCATCTTGAGTATTTAATGTCTCATTACCATAGCCAAAATAATTCTCTATGTAATTAGGGCTCGTTATGTACAGATTATAACTCAAGTTTTTTTCATCCCGAAAGTTTGCAAATTCCCCAGAATAACTAAGATCAAAACTTTCTGTATCTGTGTAAAAGGCTCCATTAATTACGTGTCTAAAACTAAAGGGGTTACGTTGAAACCCCTCTTCTTCATAACTGTATTGAAGTCCAGTTCTCACTCCATCATCGGGGTTGTAACCTATTGCTGAGGTTATGTTATTAAATCTATCTATTTGTTTACGATAGTCATAGGTGTTTAAATTATAGATATCTGTCATTCTGAAATTTGCGCCGCCACGTTCGACAATCGTATTTTCTAGAGAACTATGATCATACACTTTAACTCTTTCCCCGTCAATCAGTTTATAAATATCATTGCCATTTCCTCCTATTAACCGAAGAAAAATAAACTTTTCGTGCTCAGCCTTATCAGGAATTTCATTTATCACCTTAAACGTATCATTACCATTTAGACCATAGACCCATAATTCTTTTGTATCCTGATAAGTAAACAATCGTTCTACTACAAGTTTCTGGGGTTCATCATCAAATGTGCGATATATTCTAATGCGCGTCTTACCTTTTCCAAGGCGCGTAACCTCAATCAAATCTTCTCTGTCTGTGCCTTCAATGCTTTGTAATGTAGCGAGCAGATCATAATAGCGATCTGCAATGGCTACTAAATTATCACGTCTTGCTTTTAAATGTTGTTTTATTTCTGAAAGCGTCTGGTCTTGTACTTCTGGAGGTATTTCATTAAAAGCTTCTTCGATTACTTCGTCCGTAATTTTTGTTTGAATTTCTTCTGCTAGAAATTGCCATTGTCTTCTTCCTGATTTATTCAATAAGGCTCTATCAAATATGACCCCCTCTTTATTGAACCACTTTAAATCCAAAAGATCATCATCGTATAAATGACGTTGCGCTGTTTTTCCAAAAATAGAACTTGCTAGGTCTAGAATATTTCCTTCATAACTAGCAAAAGCATCATCTCTATTTTTTGGGATAGGAACAAACACATTTAAGCTATCACGATTGTAAAATTCTGCCCAGCGCCATCTATCTTTCTCTCTATCCCAATCTCCTATGAGCATATCAAATAATCGTGATTTTAAATAATTAGGCTCGTCTACTGATACTTTTCCGCTTTCTCTGAGTTTAATTAAAATATCGTCTGTAGTTTCAATATCATCTGGATATTTAAAAACACCTTCTCCCACACTGTTCTCATTAGGCATTAAAGAAATAAGATATAACTCGTCGCCAAAACCCTCATTAAAACGCCCTAGTATAGGCTGCTTAGGCACATAGTACAAACTAGGTTTTGTATGAAAAACACCAATACTGTTTGCTAACTTAGGGAGTGCTAGTGAAGCATAAGGATGAGATGCCGTATAAAATGTAACATCACGTTCTGATGGGTCAAGGTTCTCAATAACTTCGATAGCTCCATCACCATCTAAAGTGATTTCAGTTTTGTCATTTATACGCTCTTTGTATCTAAATGAGTTTTTACCTAAAGAACGCATTCTATACACATTACCGTTTACGTCTTTAAGCTGCAAGGCTCGATAATCTGGGTTACTGAGTTCGTTCATTACGGTTACTCCGCCAAAAATAGAATCTAAGGTAGCTACTTTTGCTTTTATAGGGGTAGCATATACTTTTTCATATTTGGCGCCCCAGACTGTTTTAAAGAAGGAGAGCTCATTAATGCTATCTCGCGTGTAGATAGATGCGGTTTTCTCATTCTCAAAAGAATAGGGAAGTTTTTTAATTTCATAAGTATTCCGTGCAGGAAATATCTCTTTTTGGAAGAGTACTTTAGGCTTTACGCCTTCTTCAACACCAAAATATCGTACCCAAGTTGATCCATCTGCAAAAACGGTCATCAGGGCAAAGCCATTACCACCATAACTAAACTCACCGCCATCCCCTAAGGTACCTCCAGACTCTTTAGACGCGCTTCCAGACTGGATCTGTATAAGCCCATCTTTTTCTATATGATGTAAGGAATGCTCGTGACCTGAAGCAAAAACGAGCCTAGGGTGTTTCCTTGCTATATCACCAAGACGATTCATTAACTTATTATACAATTCATTGTATCTATCCTGCACAGAAATACCACCTTGTGTCCTAATTTGAGTTACCAAAGAAGCCAATAATGGCATCGGTATCTTTTCTTGAAGAGGATATAAGTGTTTGTTTAATCCAAAATAACCGCCGTGAGTTCCATTAGTAAACATTGGATGATGCATCGCAAAAACAATAATCTTATTTCTATTTTTCCGAATCTCTAAATCAATTTCTATAAAGAACTTCTCACGTGATTTAATATCACAGTTAAAATTAAAATTAGGATCTGAATCCCAATCTTCTAAATACCATTGACTATCAATAATAATTATTTGAACATCCTCACTTACAGAAACACTCTTTAATGGACAGCCATTCATAGGCTGAAAAATCTCCGCATTACCCGATTGTTCTATTAAATACGATTGTTCTCTAGCTAAACCGAATAAGCCGTTGTTGTACCAATCGTGATTACCTGGAATAAAATAGGTTGTTCCCTCAAAATCATTAACCGCCATTAACTGACCATTTAAATGATTTTCTGCATACTTCCGTTCTTCATCACCTTTAATTGGCATCCCATCTGGATATATATTATCACCAAGATAAATGGCAAAATCATCTGCACTATTCTCTATTTTAATAACAGCCTTGGCTGCGGTTAAACCAGGACTCATTCCTCCTATGGGCGAATAGCCTGCATCCCCTATTAAGTAAAACTGATTTGCAATTTCCTTGTCTGTTGGGAATGCGGTGATGTCATTTTTCACTTTGTATTGCGGTGCATAGGTAGCACAAGAAGTCGCGATTATGAGGAGTGAGAAAAGAAGGATATGTTTTTGATTCATGTACTATTAATGCTATTATTAGACAGGACTAGTAATCCTATATAAACGTTATATTGCTGTTAATTTTCTGTGTCAGAAAATTTAAAAGGGCGTATTTTTTTGTAATTTGGTATTCTAGTTTTTAAACCCATGAGCGACATATTACAAAAGGCGGACGATTTCATATTAAATCTATTTAAAGAAAAACTTCCTAACACCTTTACTTATCATAACTACACACATTCTAAACGCGTGTATAAAAGTATCAACGAAATAATTGAAAATTCTGAAATTAATGTTAAAGATACTACCATCTTACAACTATCAGCACTTTTACATGATACTGGCTATATTAAAACTAGAGATGGTCACGAAGAAGAAAGTGTGAAAATTGCTAAAGCATTCTTAAAAGAAGAGAAGGTAGCGCAAGATATTATTGAGGGAGTTTCTCAATGTATTATGGCAACCAAGTTTAAAGGAGACCCTCAAGGTATCCTAGAAGAGATGATACGCGACGCAGATGCTTCACATTTTGCTAAAAAATATTTTCAGGAAGCCAGTGATTTTTTACGCCAAGAATATAAATTACAAGGAGTAAAAGAATACACGTCTGAAGAATGGCGTGATGAAAACATTATGGTGTTGTCTAAAAAACATCAATTCTACAGTGAATACGCATTAAAAAATTGGCAATCACTCAAGGAAAAAAATTTATCCAAGCTCTTAAAAACGAAAAAGAAGGATAAAAAGAGACTCAAGAAAGAAAAAATAAAGGCCCAATATAAGGCTGAAGCAAAAAATAGTAGCCCAGAAAGAGGGATCCAAACCTTTTATCGTGTTGCTTTACGTAATCACATTAAGTTGAGTGACATTGCAGATACAAAAGCAAATATCTTACTATCTGTAAATGCAATTATTATTTCCGTAGTGCTGGCAAACCTGCTTTCTAAACTGGATAGCAATCCTTTTTTAGTGTGGCCTACTGCTATTTTTGTAGTGTCATCTGCAATCACAATGATCTTAGCAGTAATCGCGACGAGGCCTAACGTGACGCGTGGTGAGTTTACAAAAGAAGATGTAGAAAACAAATCTGTGAATCTAACTTTCTTCGGGAATTTTCATAAAATGGAGCTTTCCCAATATCAATGGGCTATTGACGAACTCATTAAAGATAAAGACTACGTGTACTCTTCACTAACCAAAGATTTATACTTCTTAGGAAAAGTGCTAGACAGAAAATATCGCATATTGAGAGTTACCTATACCATCTTCGTATTAGGAATTATCATCTCGATTGTCGCCTTTGGCATCTCTTTTGGTATGAGTGAGAGCGTGGTGGATGAAGTAAGTAAGATTGTAAGCGAGACAAGCAATTAACGTTGCTTACTCATTAATACTTTCTACTAGATCTTCATAGGTGTAATATTCTTTTGAATCTTCTTTCCCTTTAGAATAAAGCAAGCTAACTCGTAAAGCTTTGAGACCCGTTACGCCTTGTAAATCTTCAAGTTCTAACACTTCTAGATCATCGTCTAGCTGATGTATAGTCTGTAAGAAACCTATATACCTTCTATATTCCATTTCATCTTCTTCCTGTGAATAGATGATTGTAATTTTTCCAGCTTGTGTAGCTCGTTCTTCTGTGCCCTTTACATTTGCTTTGTCTACACGTTTTTTTACAACTTCGTATCTAGCATTGTAAGTACCATCTACATCAAAACGTTTTTCATCCATTCTAAAACGTAATGAAAGTGATCCATTAAAAACCAATATCATAGAAGCTACATCTAGCTCTACTGCCATATGTTCTTTCAGCTTATAATATTCATTCTCCATCTCGCACATCGCTTGCAGCTGCCATAACCTCAAATTATAGAGATATACTTTATGGAAACTATTTTTCTGAGTAATAGATTCTCCTATATATAGGTTATGTTCAACTCCATCTGTTTTATAACGCTCGTAATAATGTGGATACATCTTTTGCGCCTCAATCTGTTTTTTATCTAAGATAGCTGCCATACGCTTATTAATCATCATCACCGTCTCATCGTAGTCTTTACGATGCTTGTAGATAAGTCCAGAACTTTCATCAACTTCCTCATAATATTGATCAATGAGTACTTTGAATTCTTTATCCTTTTTTCTTAAATGCGTAAAAAGCGGAATCACCTCCGCCTGTAAAAAGTTTAACACCTGGCGCTCACTATCTACTTGTAGTTCTTCGAGCAGATCATCGAGATACTTTTTAATTCTGAAATTTATTTGATCGTAAATCGGTAATTTTTCAACCCGCGCTATACTTGTGATTATAGACTCTATGCGCGTAAGTTGATGTTTTAAATCTAAAACCGTGGCGCTATTTCTAGCATTAGATGATCCTTTTATATCCATCTGCCCATACAAAGGATATACGTCCTCAAATACAGCCTCTCTAAAATAAACTGGATTATTCTGCGACATTGCCGCGAGATATCGTTTCGCCTCTTTTCGAAATTTCCAATGAACACTCTTATGAATAGAGGTACACTCTTCCTGTATAATGAGTTCTAATTCATTTTCCTTAGCTTCTTTTGCACGTATAACTGCATCCTCTAGAAAAGGCATCACATCCTTTAGCTTGTTAGCGTTTATACTATTAAGCCTTCTTGGATGATAACTCACCAACTCCAAAAGGCCTATGACTTTTCCATCTTGAACAACTGCAGCTAGGATAGCACTTTTTATACCTTGATCCAGTAGTTTTTTGTATAACACATTATCGGGATATAGTTTATGATAACGCTCAGTATCTGAGATACAATAGTATTCGTTTTTCTTAAACAAAGTATAATAAGAGGTATCACATAAAGCTTCTCGACTTACTTGAGACTTCATACCATCCAGGATATAACTCTTAATATCTTTGTAGAGCAGGCGTTCAAAAGTATTATCATCCTCATTAAAATCTGCAAATCCAACTCTAAGTTCGGGTAGCCCAAAAATTTTCTGATAGATTCCTTCTATGTCTTTAGTGAGCGCGGGTTCTAAGGCATCTTGTTTTAACAAAAAAGTCTTAAAACTTGAGATAGAATAATCTGCCGTGACATCTATTAAACTTGCTAGAACAAACCCTTTAAAAATCCAACTTTGAGATGGAAACTTCTCTTTCCATATTTCAATATTCCCAAAATTGTCTAATAATTCTGCTAAATCTTCGTCTGTAATATCTATCGCATTTTTTGTCTTTTCTATCTCAATGAAATCTCCATTATAAATAATTCGGTACGTTTTATTTAAGCCACTTCCATCTGGAATTTCATAATAAAACGGTCTTCTAAAATCTAAATTGTAACCATAATAAAGGTTTAAAATGATACTACAACCCATAATATAATAATGATTCTCATCAAAATTTTGAATGGTTGGCACATAATCTGAACCAGCAGCATCAATTATGTTTTTATAGCGTTGCGTAGACTTTAATACAATTTCTTGAAAGGGTAATGTTGCAAATTTAATTTCATTGTATTCAAGAACAGAGGTGAAAAGATCTTCGGTGATTTTATTTACAAGTCCTTTTTGTTCGAGTAATTGTTCAATAGTATCAAATCCATCTACTATGCGTGGATCTTCCTTAGCGTACCCAAGAATACTTTTTGCCTTTTGGGCTATAATTTCGTTATCAGAGGAGGCTAAAACCTCGTACTGATCAATCAGTTTTTTAAAACCAATCTTAATCTCAAATGGAAAATCACCCTTTGTCATCATTTTTTCTGAAATTTTCAATGTAATATAGCAATAGTACGCCGCATTTGCCAATACAATAGCCTATTTAACAAATTTTTGGTATCCCTTTCTATGCCTATTATAAATTCTATATTTTTGCATAAACTAAAACTGCCTTATGAAATACATACTTTCTCTTTGCTCGATACTAGTACTAATGAGCTGTTCTGATAATTCCAATACCTATACCTTGCAAGGTAATGCCGTAGGGTATCCAGATGGCGCTAGAGTTTATGTATACCGACTTGACGCTAATAGTCAACCTAAGGCTATTGATACTCTTATTGTGCAAGGAGGCGCTTTTGCTGCGACCTACCCTAAAACCGACGTTGCGGGTATGAACTACCTTAAACCAGATTACACAAAAAAAGTATTGTATTACTTCCCAGAGAATACAAATCTGAAGGCGACTATTTATAAAGACAGTATAGATGTATCATCAATAACTGGAAGCCCTCAAAACGAAAGCTATACAGTGTATCAACAAGAATTAAGTGCTTTAGCAATAATGAGAAAAGAACGGGCAGAAGAGATGAGACAAGCTCGTAATGCAAGAGATATTAAAAAGACGCAACAATTACAACAACTTAGTTATAGTGATAACGGTAAAGAACAGTCGGTTAAAATTAATTTTATTACTAATAACCCAAACGCACTTTATAGCGCCATGCTTATTTCTGAAATGCTCCAGAAAAAAGAATTAACAGCAGAACAAGCACTTACCGCTGTAAATAATTTATCACCAAAAATCAGTAAAACACCGCAAGTAGCAAGAATAAAAGCATCTGTAACAGCATTAGCAAAATCTAATATTGGTGGTGATGCACCTCGATTTACTGCGCCCACACCAGAAGGCAAAATGCTTTCACTTGACCAAACTTTAGGCAAGTATACTATCATCGATTTTTGGGCATCTTGGTGCAGACCGTGCAGAATGGAAAACCCAAACGTTGTAGCAGTTTATAACAAATACCACGACAAGGGTTTAAATATTATAAGTGTTTCACTTGACCGACCAGGACAAAAAGAAAGATGGATTAAGGCGATTGCAGATGACAATATGGATTGGTATCACGTATCTAACTTAAAGTTCTGGCAAGATCCTATCGCAAAACAATATAACATACGTTCCATTCCAACCACTTTCTTACTTGATGAGAATGGAAAAATTATCGATAAAAATCTTAGAGGCGCAGCACTAGGAAATAAAATAGCAAGCTTGCTAGATTAATCTAGCAAGAAGCGCACGTTTACCGTCACTGCTATATCCATTTCTCCAGGAGCTAATGTTTGACCTCCTGACATTTCTGAGTCCATAGACATCGCGCTTCTATACATAACAGTTCCTGGAGTATTGTGTTGGCTAAACTCACTGATGGATATTGCTTTCCCTATTTTTTGACCTAAGGCTCCAGCATATTCTTCTGCTTTCATTTTTGCATTCTTTACTGCATTCTTGCGCGCTTGTGATAATAAGTCATCACGATTTGAAGCAGAAAACTGTACTCCATCTATTCTATTGATGCCGCTTTCTAACAAAGCATTCATAAGTGGCTCATACGTTTTAATATCGGTTACTTTTATAGAGATGGCTTGATTGGCACTATAATTATAAGTCTTTGTGTTGTACTCATAGTTCTTGCTCAATCGCACAAAATCTGTACTCACGTATTTGTCTGCAATCCCTAAATCTTTAATAGTCTGGATCACATTTGAAATAATGCGATCGTTCTGTTGCTTTAATTCTTTTGCATTGGTTCCCGTATTTTCTGCACGCACTTTAACCGTCACCTCATCAGGGGTCACAGTTACCTTGCCTTGGCCAGTTACGTCCACGGTGTTCATACTGTTTTGTTGTGCGGTAATAGTCATGGTCATGGCAATTAATGTCAATAGTAAAAATGTGGTTTTTTTCATAGTTTCTAAAATTTTAAAGTTTTCCTAATTTGTGAAGTATAAATAACAACAGGATGGGTACTGCCAGTAATACCACAATCCAAGTGGAATGCGCAATGAGTCCTGGCGCAAAAGCAAGCGTTAATACATACCCAGCAATCGCACCACCAAAGTGTGCATCGTGCCCTATATTCCCTACCTTATTTTTCATACCATAGATGGAATACAACAAGTATGCCACGCCAAAAAGCCAAGCGGGAATAGGAATTGCAAAAAACAAATACAGCTTAGCGTTTGGAACAAACAATATGGCTGCATATAGAATACCCGTTACTGCACCGCTCGCCCCTATAGCACTATAATGATATTTATCTTTATTAAAATAAAAGGATAACAAACTCCCCACAATCAAACTTGCTACATAGATGATTACAAATTTTGGTGTTCCGAGAGCATCAATTACTACGCCGGCAAAAAAGTACAGGGTAAGCATATTAAAAAGTAAATGAGAGAAATCTGCGTGTAAGAATCCTGAAGAAAACATACGTATATGCTCCCCACGTCGTATACTCGCAATATTAAACTTGTATTTCTCAAAAAACGAGAAATCATTAAAACCTTTAATAGAGATTAAAATATTGGCTGCAATAATCACAAGGGTGGCAATAGCAATTGGTGGCATAAAAGTATTTTGTATTTGTTTATTTTAAACTTTAAATTTAACTAGTTTTGTTATAACACAACCTATGCAAAGACTTATTTATTATATCATCTATCCATTGTTTTGGATCCTGTCTTTATTACCACTGCCTATCCTATATTTTTTCTCAGATATTACATCTTTTGTGGTCTACGCCGTTGTTGGCTATCGTAAAAAAGTAATACGTGACAACATTACCCTAGCATTTCCGGAGAAAACCGCTGAAGAGAAGAAAATTATTGAGAAAAAATTCTATCATCATCTTTGTGATCTTGCCGTTGAGTCTATAAAATCAATTAGCATTTCGGAAATAGAAATTAACAAGCGCTTTAAGATTAACACGATGGAAGTGCTTAACGACTTGTATGCAAAAGACAAGAGTGTGCTTCTTTTATGTGGTCACTACGCGAGCTGGGAATGGAGCGGAATTATAAATAAATGGATGCCATATAAAGGGTACGCCGTCTATAAACAGTTACGCAATCCTCAAATAAACGGATTGCTAAAAAGATTGCGAGGCAGATACGGCGGCGATATTGTGTCTAATAAAAAAATAGTACCAATACTCTTTAGAAATAAACGCAAAGATATAAAATCACTTACTTTAATACTATCAGATCAAACACCTAAAGTAAGTATGGCTAAACACGTAGATACTTTTATGGGCGTAGTAGTCCCCGTCTTTACTGGAGCTGAGGCATTGTCTAAAAAATTAGATACTGCTGTGGTCTATTTAAAAATTGAGAAAGTAAAACGCGGCTACTATGAGGCATCGTTTACAACCATAACAGAAGATGCACCAAGCCTGCCAGATTATCAAATTACACGAAAATTTTTAGACCAAGTAGAAGCACAAATTAAAGAAGCACCGGCGTATTACTTATGGTCACACAAACGCTGGAAACATAGATTAAACTAAAATTCAAACCAGCTTTCTTGACACGCAGAACTCGCTTCCTTTTCTTCTGAAATATGATAATATGTAGATCCATGAGCAACGTACTCCTTTGCCCATTCTTGTGCATTTTTTGCCACTTCATTGATAGCATTACACACCAAATTTGCTTCTTGATTTGTGGTCGTAGGATGAATAGAAACGCGTATCCAACCTGGCTTACTAGTTAACTCGCCTTTGTATAATCTGTTGACAAGGTCATCTGAGGTTGGTTCATCAATAGCTAATAAATAATGACCATACGTACCCGCACAACTACAACCGCCTCTAGATTGAATACCATAACGGTCATTCAATATCTTTACTGCAAGGTCGTGATGAATGCCTTCTATGATAAAAGAAATAACCCCCAAGCGATCTTTGTGTTCTCCAGCTAGAATATTTATTTTAGGATTATTCTCTAAATGCGTAAAGAAGATGTCAAGCAATTCTTCTTCTCTTGCCATCATCTTATCTACACCCATTTTATCTTTTAAGCGCACGGCTAGTGAGATTCGTATGGCTTGTAAAAAACCTGGTGTACCTCCGTCTTCTCTCACTTCTATATCTTCGATATAGGTATGACCACCCCAAGGGTTGGTCCAAGTAACCGTGCCTCCCCCAGGATTATCTGGAATGGTATTCTTATATAATGTACTACTAAATACAAGTACCCCACTTGCTCCGGGTCCGCCTAAAAATTTATGCGGCGAAAAGAAGATAGCATCTAGATAAGATTCTGGTTGATCTTCAGGGTGCATATCAATATCAATGTAAGGTCCTGAACAGGCAAAATCTACAAAACACAATCCGTTTTGCTCGTGCATCATTCTCGCTACTTCGTAATAAGGTGTTTTAATTCCGGTGACATTAGAACAACTTGTGATAGATGCAATTTTATACGATGCGTCTTTATAGCTCCCAAGTACTTCTTTAAAATTCTCTAGGCAGAATAAGCCAAGCTCATTGCAAGGGATCACCACAACCTCTGCAATCGTCTCTAGCCACGAGGTTTGATTACTATGGTGTTCCATATGCGAAACAAACACTACAGGGCGTTCTATTTTACTGAAATCAAGCTGTGACTGCAGATTTTCTGGAGCTTTTAAACCGAGAATGCGTTGAAACTTATTAATCACTCCCGTCATCCCAGAACCACACGTAAGGAGCACATCATTTTTATCTGCACCTACGTGTTCTTTTATAATCGTGCGTGCTTTTTGATAGGAATGGGTCATGGTCGTCCCCATTATAGAAGTTTCTGTATGAGTGTTGGCGACAAAGGGACCGAAGTCATCCTTCATTTTATTTTCTATAGGTGTGTACAGTCTACCGCTGGCGGTCCAGTCAGTGTAGATAATTTTCTGTTCGCCGTAGGGGCTGATAAAAGTTTTATCAATCCCTAAAATATGATTTCTGAAAGGTCTAAAGTATGACTCTAAGCTAGTTACACTTTCTTCTACTTTGCCGATAGACTTTGTAAACATTTGAATATCAATTAATTAATCTCGAAATTACGAATAATTAATTTGAAATCTCAGCTATTTCAACAATAAATCTATCTGCCAAATCATCTGCTATTTTTTGAGAAGAGGCTTCTGTGTAGATTCTAATTATTGGTTCTGTATTTGACTTTCTAAGATGTACCCAGTTTTCGGCAAAGTCAATCTTTACACCATCGATAGTCGTCATTTTTTCTGAAGCATATTTTTTCTCCATCTGGACCAAAATCGCATCTACATCAATTGTAGGCGTCAACGCAATTTTCTTCTTGCTCATAAAATAGTTAGGATACTCGTCTCTTAATTGACTTACAGGTATCTTGATATCTGCTAGATAACTTAAGAATAAAGCGATCCCTACTAGACTGTCACGACCGTAATGTAATTCTGGATAGATTATCCCACCATTACCTTCTCCACCTATAATTGCATTGGTCTCTTTCATCATCGCCACTACATTTACCTCTCCTACAGCACTTGCTTTATAAGTACCACCATGAATCTTAGTGACGTCACTTAACGCACGTGAAGAAGACATATTTGAAACCGTATTTCCTGGCTTGTGTTGCAACACATAATCTGCAATGGCCACAAGTGTATATTCTTCTCCAAACATCGCTCCTTTTTCATCTACAAATGCAAGTCGATCTACATCTGGATCTACTACCAGTCCAAAATCTGCATTCTCTTTTACCGTCAATGCCATTAAATCTCCTAGGTGCTCTTTTAGCGGCTCCGGATTGTGAGGAAACTGGCCATTAGGCGTACAATATAATTTAACCGGTTCTACACCCAATGCTTCTAATAACAATGGCACAGCAATACCTCCCGTAGAATTCACACCATCTACAACTACCTTAAAACGTGCTTTTTTAATAGCTTCTACATTTACCAGTTCTAAATTTAAAATTTCATCTACGTGCAAATCCATATAAGCATCGTGTATCATTCTTTCTCCTAGATCATCCACTTCAGCAAAAGCGATATCTCCACTTTCTGCTAAATTGAGAATCTCTTGCCCAGCCGCTCCATCTAAAAACTCTCCTTTATTATTTAACAATTTAAGGGCGTTCCATTGTTTTGGATTATGACTCGCAGTCAGTATAATCCCACCGTCAGCGTGCTCTAAAATTACTGCCATCTCTACCGTAGGAGTCGTAGATAGATTGAGATCCACAATATCTATCCCCATACCTATCAGCGTGTTCACTACAAGTTCTTGTATCATCTCGCCAGAAATACGAGCATCGCGACCTACTACAACTTTATAGCAGTCTTTGTCTCGTTGTTGCTTTACCCAAGCACCATAAGCAGCCGCGTACTTAACCGCATCTAAGGGTGTTAAATTTTTGCCTTGAGTACCACCTATAGTTCCGCGTATTCCTGAAATTGATTTTATTAAAGTCATTTTTTGCTGAAGTTTTAAGGCAAAGATACTTGTTAATATGACAATACTACTCGACGATTTTTGTAATTTGTTCTCATGAATTTTCTCGCACACATTTATCTCTCCGGTGAAGATGAAGGCATCACCATTGGCAACTTTATTGCCGATGGAATCAAAGGAAAAAAATACCTGAAATATCCCGCTTCAATCCAAAAAGGAATCCTACTCCACCGAGCTATTGATAGCTATACAGACCATCACCCCACTGTGCGACAAAGCACTAAAAGACTACACGAGAAACACGGGCACTATAGTGGTGTTGTAGTCGATATTTTATACGATCACTTTTTAGCAAAAAACTGGAACAAATATCACGACACTCCCTTAGAGCAATACGTAGATAATTTTTATGAAATGCTCCAGGACAACTATGCGATGCTACCGGAGAGAATACAGAGAATGATGCCCTATATGATGGCTGACAATTGGTTGTTATCTTATGCCACTGTGCCCGGAATAAGCAAAATTCTGACACAAATGAATGCACGGGTACAAGGACGCTCTAATATGAACTTTGCCGTCATCGAACTCAAAGAATTCTACGATGATTTTGAGCAAGAGTTCACCAGCTTTTTTGAAGAATTACGCGCATATTGTCACGAAAAATTAGATACATTATGAGAACTCTCTTTTTACTTTTAGTTATTGTTTTTGCCAGTTGTAAAAATGACCGGAAAATTTCTGAAGTTAAAAAACCAAAACTTGGTGTCGTTGTTGACAGTGCGATGGTTGTTTCTGCAAGAGCAGAGGCATCGAGAATCGGGCTTAACATAATGAAAGAGAAGGGCGGGAACGCATTTGATGCAATGATCGCGACAGAGTTTGCTTTAGCTGTAGTTTTCCCCTACGCAGGCAATCTTGGCGGAGGCGGATTTATGGTTTACAGAACACAATATGGTGAAGTAGGCGCCTTAGATTACCGCGAAAAAGCACCAATGGCTGCCACGAAAGATATGTATTTGGATGACAACGGAAATTTTATAAGCAATAAAAGTAAGACAGGCTCGCTAGCCGTAGGAGTGCCAGGAACGGTGGCGGGAATGTTTGCCGTGCACGAAAGACATGGCTCGTTACCTATGGAAGAGATTATCGCTCCAGTGATAAAACTAGCAGCAGAAGGATATTATCTAACAGCAGCTCAAGCTAAGCGATATAATAAATATGCACCCATATTTGAAGAAGTAAATGATAGTAAAAGTATTTACTCTAACGAATGGAAAGAAAACGACCTCTTCGTAAACACTGCACTCGCAGAGACTTTTAAACGCATTGCTGTAAACGGTAGACAAGAATTTTATCAAGGAAAAACAGCAGATATTTTAGTGAACTTCTTATCTTCAAAAAAAGGAATTATCACAAAAAAAGATCTTTCGAATTATGAAGCAGTATGGCGCGAGCCTGTCATTTTTAATTACAAAGATTTAAAAATCATCTCAATGGCACCTCCTTCTAGTGGAGGTATTTGCCTTGCACAGATACTAAATGCGGTGGAAGAATTCCCGATCGCCGCGTATGGTCATAATCAGCCGCGCTCTATGCAGGTTATCATTGAAGCTTCAAGAAGAGCATATGCAGACAGAAGCCACTTTTTAGGTGATCCAGATTTTGTTGAGATCCCAGTCGATAGTTTGATAAGCCCCAATTATTTAAAAGGTAGAATGCAAGAATTTTCTTTTGATCAAGCAACAACATCTACTGCTATTTCAAATGGTACACCATTTGGTCAAGAATCTACAGAAACGACCCACTACTCTATTGTAGATTCTTTCGGAAATGCCATTGCCGCCACAACGACCTTGAATGCTGCCTTTGGATCTAAAGTGTATAGCAACGAATTAGGTTTCTTTTTCAATAATGAAATGGACGATTTTAGCGCAAAGCCTGGAGAACCTAATATGTTTGGTTTAATTGGTGGAGAAGCAAATGCCATCGAACCACAAAAAAGAATGCTCAGCAGTATGACACCAACCATAGTTGAGAAAAATGGAGAATTCTGGATGAGCGTAGGCTCCCCTGGAGGTTCGCAGATAATCACGTCAGTGATGCAAACAATCTTGAATGTATACGAATACGATATGACGATGCAGGATGCCGTTAATGCGCCTAGATTTCATCATCAATGGCTACCTGATGAAGTGATGGTAGAAAATTATGGATTTGATGAAGATGTATTGAAAACCCTAACATCAAAAGGGTATCAAATAAATTATAATGATGCTCCAGTCATAGGAAAGGTAGATGCTATCTTAAGAAAGCCAAATGGCAGCCTAGAAGGAGGAGCCGACCATCGTGGTGACGATACGGCGGTAGGTTTTTAAGAAAAAAACAAGATAAAATTAGCTCTTTAACTTGTTTAATGTACTTTTTAACGAATTTGTAGGTGGAATACTACAATATTGCTCTATGGAACGTATTTTGCAGAGAATTAATTGAGCTTTTAAATCCCCAGATTTGAAATCTCAGCAATTCTAATATGAGCACAAAAAATACAGTCATACAATTTTCTGTTGTAGTCCTGCCTATTCTATCGGCAGGGTTCATCTGTATTGCCCTCTGTTTTTATTTATGGAATAAGAGTCAAACTGATATATTACTTGTTTCAAATCTCTTAGATCTTGCTCCCATTTTTATAGGCATTAGCGTCCTTTTTATCCTGACTCTCATGGGGTATTTGTACCATTCAGTTTTAGCGCTAAAAAAATTAAAAAGCACTGCAGTGAGCGCACTACTATCCGCTACACAAAAAATGCATAACGCGCGTCGTATCATCGAAATCCTAATGGGCTCAAAAATGTGGCTCCCTGGATTACAGGAATACATTGATGAAGATTTTGAAGGACTCACCTATTTTGATGTAAAAGATTTTTACAAAGGAAACTCTAAACTCGCCATTGAGTTTTTACAAGAGAATCAAAACTATTCTGAAACAGAAAACCTGTATCTAGAAATGAAAGCTATGCTTCTCACAAATCCTAAAAACGGCAAACTTCCTAAAACTATAAGTTATCCTAGAAGCTATGACGGCGCGATTGTAGAACAATGGATTCAACATAAAGTAGGATCTGGCTTGTGGTACTTTTTTGGCTATAAGTTTGCTAGTTTTAAAGAAGTCTTAGATATTGAAAGCCTCTTTGAACGCAATCAAGACAAAGTTATGTCTTTAGCCATGAGCATTGATCCAGAGGTATTTGAAGAGAATAGTTTTAATGAAATTTTCTTGTCAAAATTAGGAGAATATATTACAAAATCAATCTTACCAGATTTATATAAAGAGCGTACCATAAGATCTTCTGTCCTACCAAGACGCATACAATATTTCACAGCTTTATTGAGCACCCTAATAATTGTAGGGCTGCTTGCACCACTCGTGACATTATTACTTGGGCTTCCAGTTTTAATACTCATCATAAGCTATTCATTTTCTTGCAGTTTACTTTTCTACCTCGCGATAGCTTTCTTCCAGTTTTTGAAAAGTGAAGTTTCCGAGTAACTTTCCTGTTTATTTATTTCTAGGGTAGGGATTATTCCTACTATACTGTTCTATTGCTAGAAACCTTCTTCAGGTCATAACTAGCTAACGAACATCTAACTAAATATGAAAACAATTAAACTTTTACTATTTTCCGCACTTATTACTTGCTTTGCCTGTGATAAAAATAACGACGACACAGATCCTATAGATAATATGGATGATGTAGGAGTGATCGATATGAACGAGTTTGATGTAAATTTTGTTCAAAATTACGGTGCCACAACTACAAGAGATATAATGGTCGAAGTCATGGATACCAACGGTAACGCTATCGCAGGTGCTACCATTAGCGTAGCAGAGACAAACGAGTTAACAGATGATCAAGGTATTGCCATCCTTAGAGATGCTGCAGTATATGAACGCTTTGGGTATATAAAAGCTAGCAAGGACGGTTTTATTCACGCCTCTAGAAGTATAGCCCCTGCAGCAGGTCTTAATCAGGTACGTATTATGATGCTGCCAGAAACAGTTTCTGGAACAACAGTGAGTGGTGCCGTTGCTACCATTAGCAATGGTGCTGGCGCTTCCGTGTTACTTAATGGTAACTATATAGATGCAAATGGAGTTGAGTATGCAGGCGATGTAGACGTGATCTTACACCACTTAGACCCGACAGATGTAAATATGCCAGATCAAATGCCAGGAATGCTTTATGCACAAGATGCAGATGGTGAAGAACAAGGTTTAGTTACTTTAGGAATGCTAGCTGTAGAACTAAGAGGAGCTGCAGGTCAGGACCTTAATTTGATGGATGGAAGCACTGCAACATTGACTATACCTTTAGATCCAAGCCTCATTGCAAACGCACCAGTTACGCTTCCACTTTGGTATTTTGATGAAGTAAATGGAGTTTGGATTGAAGAAGGAGAAGCAACGCTCCAAGGAGCTGCATATGTAGGGGAAGTAAGTCACTTTTCTTTCTGGAATTGCGATATCCCGACAGATGCGAATGTTATTTGTCTTGTATTATCTGATGAAGATGGAAATCCTTTAGCAAATACTACCATTACAATAACGAGTGCCACTTTTGGTACGACAAGTGGAACAACAAATATAGATGGCGAAGTTTGTGGTTATATGCCCTCTGGAGAAGTATTAGAACTAAATGTTTACAATGATACTTGCGGTGACTCCTCTTTATTTAATACCAATATTGGACCTTTTAGTTCAGATGAAACCGTCGCGATTACCGTAATACTTACTGGTGATGTTATTACAGAAACCATAGTAGGTACTTTAAGTGATTGCTTAGGAGCTCTTATCTCAAATGGATATGCAGTAGTAGACTATCTAGATGGCGGCGCAACAGCAGTTATAGGAACAGACGGAAGCTTTGAGTTAAGCATCATACGTTGCACAGATGCCATTGAGTTTTCGATAAAAGGTATAGATATAGACGGTGTTCAACAATCTGCAGAACAAGGGTATAGTTTTACTACACCTTTAACAAATGTGGGGAATTTACTCGCCTGTGAAACCATCACAGAGTTTATTCAATATGATTTAGATACTGGAGCGACCACCTTTTTTACAACAGAAGATATTTCTGCTCAGTTTTCAGCCAACAATCCTCAAACGAACGGCCCATCTGTAACCATTTCTGCCTATGACGATAATACAAATGAAGGTATTTATTTATACGGTCAATTAATGGCCACCCCTTATGTTGGAGTGTATGATTCATTAGACTGGCAAGACCCTGATGACTTAGGTTTTAACATCGAAGAGTTTTTTGGAGCTATGAACAATGACACCATGGAATACACGCTTACAGCTCTTGGAGAAATAGGCGAATACATAGATATTTCATTTAATGGAACCTATGAAGATAATGCTGGTACAGAACATACCTTAACGGGAACAGTACACGTACTTAGAGACAATTAAAACACACCAGATAAATTAATAGTTGAGAGCCTCTGATATTCGTATCAAAGGCTCTTTTTGCTTCTGAAATATTCTAAACTAAAAACCTACAGCAATGCCAATGTTTTTCTGCTCAGGAATTTGCAGATAATTAACGTTTCCAAAGTAATAGGTACCCTAAAATTTTGATGCCATTTGAGTACCTTTGCAAACTATGGCAAAAAATGAAGATGTAATCGAGGTTTTAGGGGCACGTGTTCATAATTTAAAGAACATTGATGTTAAGATTCCACGAGAAAAACTAGTGGTGATCACTGGTTTATCGGGGAGTGGAAAATCATCACTCGCTTTTGATACTATTTATGCAGAAGGCCAACGTCGCTATATAGAGACTTTCTCTGCCTACGCGCGTCAATTTTTAGGAAGTCTAGAACGTCCAGACGTAGATAAAATAGATGGGCTCTCTCCCGTTATAGCTATAGAACAAAAGACGACAAGTAAAAGCCCACGTTCTACTGTGGGTACCATCACAGAGATTTACGATTTTTTACGACTGCTGTATGCGAGAGGAAGTGACGCCTTTAGTTTTAATACGGGTGAGAAGATGGTGAGTTACAGTGACGCGCAAATAAAAGGGCTCATCACAACAGATTATATCGATAAAAAAATAAGCATTCTCGCTCCGGTGGTGCGGTCGAGAAAAGGACATTACCGCGAACTTTTTGAGCAAATAGCCAAACAGGGGTTTATAAAAGTACGGGTAGATGGTGAAGTGCTTAATATCGAAAAAGGGATGCGAGTAGATCGCTACAAAATGCACGATATTGAAATTGTAATCGATAGACTCAAAATTACAGATTCTCCAGACAATGACAAACGTCTTACCGAAACCATTAACACCGCCATGTATCATGGTGACGATGTGCTTATGGTACTCGATAATGACAAAAATGAAACGCGCTTTTTTAGTCGTTCATTAATGTGCCCAACAAGTGGCATTTCATACCCAAATCCAGAACCAAATAACTTCTCATTCAATTCTCCAAAAGGGATGTGTTCAAACTGTAAAGGCTTAGGGCAACTTTATCAAATTAATGAAAATAAGATAGTCCCAGATGCTTCGATTTCTATCAAGCAAGGAGCCTTAGCACCTCACGGACCACATAAAAAGAATTGGATTTTCAAACAACTTGAGTTGATCGCAGAACGCTTTAAATTTAAGTTGAGTGACCCATGGAGCAAAGTTCCTAAGGAAGCTCAACAGATGATTTTTTATGGTGGGAGTGATAAGTTTGAAGTAAACAGCAAAGACTTAGGGGTCACCCGCAAATACAATATAGATTTTGAAGGGGTGGCTACATTTTTACAGAACACCTATGATGCTAATGAATCTAGATCTTTGCAGCGTTGGGCAAAAGATTTTATGGATAAAGTACCGTGCCCAGAATGCCAAGGGACGCGTTTAAGACAAGAATCTCTTTACTTTAAAGTAGACGGAAAAAGTATCGCCGAGCTTGCCCATATGGATATTGTGGAGCTGGCAGAATGGTTTAAAGGCATTGAAGAACGACTCGGGAAAAACCAACTTAAAATAGCTTCAGAGATTATAAAAGAAGTTCGTACGCGTCTACAGTTTTTAATAGATGTTGGTCTTACCTACCTCGCCTTAGATAGAAGTTCTAAGTCGCTTTCTGGCGGTGAAGCACAACGTATTAGACTTGCTACGCAAATAGGATCTCAGCTTGTGGGCGTATTATATATACTTGATGAACCAAGCATAGGTTTGCATCAACGTGATAATGAGAAGTTAATTCATTCCCTAGAATCTTTAAGAGATGTGGGTAATTCTGTGATCGTTGTAGAACACGATAAAGATATGATTGAGAGTGCAGACCACGTGATAGACATCGGCCCTGCCGCTGGCAAGTATGGTGGTGAGATCGTTTCTCAAGGTACTCCTTCGGAAATTTTAAAACACAAAACCCTCACTGCAGATTATTTAAACGGCACGAGACGCATTGAGATTCCTGAAAAATTACGAGAAGGAAACGGCAACTTTCTCGAAATCACAGGCTGTACTGGTAATAACTTAAAAAACGTTTCTGTCAAATTTCCTTTAGGAAAAATGATAGGTGTCACTGGAGTTTCTGGTAGTGGAAAATCTACACTTATAAATGAAACCCTCTACCCTATTCTAAATGCTTACTTTTTTAATGGCGTTAAAAAACCAATGCCTTATAAAAAAATAAAAGGCTTAGACCATTTAGATAAGGTGATTGAAATAAATCAATCGCCCATTGGTCGTACTCCTAGAAGTAATCCAGCAACTTACACAGGCGTATTTTCTGAGGTTCGAAGTCTTTTTGCCAAAGTCCCAGAAGCAATGATCCGTGGTTATAAGCCAGGAAGATTTAGTTTTAATGTTAAAGGAGGTCGCTGTGAAACGTGCAGAGGTGGCGGACTTCGAGTCATTGAAATGAACTTCCTTCCAGATGTGTATGTAGAATGCGAAACCTGTCAAGGAAAACGCTTTAACCGTGAGACACTAGAAATACGCTACAAAGGAAAGTCAATTTTTGATGTGCTAGATATGACCATCAATGAATCTTGCGACTTTTTTGAAAACATCCCTAAAATCTTTAGAAAACTGAAGACCATTCGTGATGTAGGTTTAGGGTACATCACCTTGGGCCAACAGTCCACCACTCTATCTGGCGGTGAAGCACAACGTATAAAACTAGCCACAGAACTTTCTAAGAGAGATACGGGCAATACTTTTTATATTCTTGACGAACCTACCACAGGATTGCATTTTGAAGACATAAGAGTATTGATGCTTGTTCTTAACAAACTAGTGGACAAAGGAAACACGGTTCTTATAATCGAACATAATCTGGACGTAATCAAAACGGTAGACTATATCATTGACATAGGACCAGAAGGAGGAAAAGGCGGAGGGACTATTGTTGGAAAAGGCACTCCTACAGAAGTAAGTAAGATTAAGAAAAGTCACACGGCTAGGTTTTTGAAAAAGGAGCTTACTGGGTTGATTTAGTGTGTAATTCTAAATAGTTATTGGCGGCTATCTTAGCTAGGCGCATTAGGCAATACGCCATGCAATGTGCCCCCTCTGTTTCAGAAAAGCTGGATCATTAGCTTCGCAAGGTATCTTCAATAAACTTTAGGCGGATTAGATAAAGTGCGTTGAGAGTCTAAAAACAGAAAGACCGACTATTATGTCGGTCTTTCTGTTTTTATGGGTTTAAATAAATTAAACATTGGTTTAGTTGGGGTTTCTGTAATAAGAGCTCATCTACCCAGATTTTTAATTCCTCAATCTCATAAGGAAGTAATCTGTCCATCGCCTTTTGTAACTCTTTGCAGAACAAGTTTACATCAAAGCTTACTTTAGAAAGTACTGCTTTGGTGTAATCAAACATAGCTCTAGCCATAGGGATTCAAATTTTAGTTAAGTAGTTTTTAGAATAAGCGCTTATTTTATATTAGAACTTCCTAAAGATAAGTAAAATTGTCAGCAATATGTTAAAACCGAATAAAAGTTTTAAACAAGCTATCGATTAAAAATCATTATCTCCGTCAAGAGCATCTCCAAAACTACCGAGTATACTACCTTCTCCTTTATTCTTCCCTCCCATTTTTGGAGCTGCTGCTAAAACTCTACTTGCTAGTCTGCTAAATGGTAATGATTGTATATAGACCGTCCCAGGGCCGGTTAATGTAGCAAAAAACATCCCTTCTCCTCCAAATAAAGTATTCTTAATTCCACCCACAAACTCAATATCATAATCTATAGTACTGTCAAAACCTATGATACAACCGGTGTCTACTTTAAATTTTTCACCTGCGGCAAGTTCTCTTGTGGCAGTTGTTCCTCCAGCGTGTACAAATGCCATACCGTCACCTTCTAGTTTTTGCATGATAAAGCCTTCACCACCAAAAAGTCCTCTCCCTATTTTTTTAGAAAACTCCATCCCAATAGAGACTCCTTTAGCCGCGCATAAAAATGCAGATTTTTGGCAAATAAATTTTTTCCCAAATTTACTCAGATCCAAAGCGATTATTTTTCCGGGATAAGGGGAAGCAAAACTCACATGCTTTTTACCCTGCTCTGAATTATAAAAGGCCGTCATAAAAAGACTTTCCCCGGTGAGCAATCTCTTTCCTGCACCAAAAATCTTAGCCATCAACCCAGAATCTTTTTTAGAACCATCACCAAAAAGAGTTTCCATTTTAATCCCATCATCCATCATCATAAAGCTTCCTGCTTCTGCTATGACGCCTTCATTCGGGTCTAATTCTACTTCTACATATTGCATTTCTTCACCATAGATGGTGTAATCTATTTTATGTGATTCCATAAAAAGGTATATGTTTTAAAAATTATAATTCGATATTCCAGATTATTGGTAGGTTTTGCTTCTGAAATGTTACAGAATATATTTCTGATAACTAGCAATAAAATCTACCTATGGTTCTATGTTATTTTGATCAACTACGTAAAAACATATTTGCTAGAAAAATAAAAACGCGATGATTTATAAAACGTTTCGCGATATACGGCACGCTATAGCCCAAGACTTCCAATATACACAAAACGTGCTTAAAATTTTAATGCAACAATATATTGGTTTTCTAAATACTAAAAAAGGTGGGGAATATTATTAATATTAGTACGCTATACTTACTACTGCGACTTCTAATCGCTACTGTCATTTCTGCTGCCACTAAATACTCAAAAGAACGAGCTATCTAAAAACTGAAAAAGGTTAAAAAGATAATCCTGTAGAAAAACTTACTTACTTACTTACTTACTTACTTACTTACTTACTTACTTACTTACTTACTTATTTACTTACTTACTTACTTACTTACTTACTTACTTACTCTTTTTACGCTTCACCGTCCACTCAAAAGCAAAGCTAGAAACAACGTCACCATCTTCATCAATGCCATCTGCATGCATCCAGCAGACTTGGCCTTCTCCTGTAGCTATGGTTTGATCAATCGCTTTTTTCATTGCTAAACCATCATTGCAGGTAAATTTGACTCTACCCTTGGCTTTTTTAGTAAAGCTAGCTTTATTGTTTGCAACCAACATAGAAACAGAAACACCCGCCTCTCTAATATACCCTAAAGTTAATGCGCCGGTACTTAACTCTGCTGCCATCCCCTGCACAGCCCAAAACATAGAATTAAAAGGATTTTGATTGATCCATTTATACTTCACCGTAGTAACACAGGTTTCATTATTAACAGATTTTAAACGCACGCCACAGAAGTAAGCAGAAGGCAATTTCATCATTAAAAACGCATTGAATCCTTTAGGTCTGCTAAGCATAATTGTGGTTTTTTACGAAGATAGCTTGAAAGGTTTCAATCACAAAATAAGAACGGAATATTTGCTGAAATATTCCGTTGAACCCTATTTATCATACCCTTCGCACTAGTTCAACCTTTATAATTTCCGAAGAAAAAAAGTTAATTTTATGTTAATATTTAGTACTATGCGTAACATAATACCTTTTAAAAGACATATATTTGTATAAGATTATAATAGCCTATGTACACTACTTCAACAAAAAATACGACACAAGTGGCTGCCGCCATTCACTTATCAACCTTTGCGAAATACATTTTCCCGATGGCAAATTTTATTCTGCCTATTATATTATGGCAAGTAAATAATGATAAAAAATTAATTGATCACCACGGCAAGCAGGCGATTAATTTTCAATTAAGCATGCTTATATATAGTATCGCGATTGGTGTTATATGTATACCTTTCTTTGTCATTTTTGCCACAGACTTTGTTTCCTTGATGGAAGCAATTGATCACGGGATGGATCGCGCAAAGTTTAGCGAAGTAAGTAATCTTACAGGCTACATATTATTATTTGCAGTTGCCGTTCTACTCCTTATTGGCTTATTTATTTTTGAGCTGTATGCGGTAATCACTGCAAGTATGAGGGCATCAAAAGGCGAGTATTACAAATATCCTTTAAGTATCCCATTTTTAAGCACAGATAATCCCGAGGTGAATCTTACAGACAAAACACATGGTTCAGATACGGAAGAACCTATTTCAGAAACCAAATAAAATCCAACCATATGAGCACATTAGTAGAACTAATAACCGTCGCTGTGATTAGTTTCTTTGGCCTTTCGGTAGAAGAACCACCAGAAATCAATGCAGATGTTATCGTTATTGAATGCTGCGAAGTAGCACCAAATGCATCATCAGACATTTTTATTGTAGATCACACTCTAAAAAAAGATAATCTTGTCAATCTGAACTTGATTCAGAAATCAATCAAAATCGAACATAATAGAACAGAAAACACACTCCTATGAAAATTGAAAACACAAAAGCGCAAATGCGTAAAGGGGTTCTGGAGTATTGCATCCTTTCCATCTTAAAGGATGGTGAGGCTTATACCAGTGATATTCTTGAAACTTTAAAAGACGCCAAGATGCTTGTGGTGGAGGGCACCATTTACCCACTACTCACACGTCTTAAAAACGCTGGACTCCTATCCTACAGATGGGAAGAATCTAATAGCGGACCACCACGCAAATATTACGATCTTACCGAAACTGGGAGACTATTTTTAAAAGAATTAAACACCACCTGGAGCGACCTGCAAAAGGCTGTGAATATTGTAACCACTACAACACCAAAAAAATGAAAAAGACAGTAAATATAAACTTAGCAGGCACCTTTTTTCATATTGATGAGGACGCCTTTGGCAAGCTCACGCGTTACTTAGACGCTATAAAAAAATCACTAAGCGATCCGCAAGGAAGTGATGAGATTATACAGGACATTGAAGGACGTATCGCAGAACTTTTTTCAGAAAAAATAGAAACCAACACACAAGTTATTTCTACTAAAGAACTGGATGAGGTGATTACGGTAATGGGACAACCAGAAGATTATTCTGTAGATGAAGAAATCTTTGAAGACACTCCTAGTGCCATAGGAACAAGAACCATGTACAACCAACTTTTTAGAGATATAGACAATAAATTTATTGCCGGAGTTTCTTCAGGATTGGGGCACTATTTTAAGATAGACGCGATTTGGATTCGTTTAATCTGGATCTTCCTGACCTTAGTAACTTCTGGAATGTTTGTCATTATTTATATCTTGCTATGGATCTTAATGCCGGCAGCAGTTTCTGTAAGTGATAAGCTAAAAATGAACCGGGAAGCGGTGACAATCTCTAATATTGAAAAAAAGTTTAAAGAGGGTTATGAAGCTGTAGCCGACGGGATAAAGAATGCTGACTATGATAAATATGGAAAGCGAATTAAAAAAGGTTCTGCTGGTTTTTTTGAAACTCTCGGCAACATTATTATGACCATTTTTAAAATCTTCGGAAAGTTTATCGGGGTTCTAATGGTTATCACAGGTTTTACCGCCGTGATCGCATTAATTATCGGTCTTTTTACTTTTGGCACCTTAGGCATTTATAGTGATGGAACGACAATGGATTATTTTAATCTGGTAAGCACAACAGAGACTCCTATGTGGTTGATGTCTTTACTAGCATTATTCGCTGTGGGTATCCCGTTCCTAGCTTTAGCGATCTTAGGATTAAAAATTCTAATAAAGAACTTACGCTCTATAGGATGGGTTGCAAAAATTGTGCTTATTGTTTTATGGTTTGCTGCCTTAATTGGAATCGCGATTATCGCTATACACCAAGTAACCGAACAAGCTTTTGATGAAGAAGTAATTACAGAACATATGGTACCTATTAGATCGGGTGAAACATTGCAGCTAGAAATGCGGGCAAATAATCAATATGATTCTGATGTACATAGAAACTATGGTCTAGAAATTAAATACAACGAGAATGACGAGAAGTTAATTTATTCTAGTGATATCCGTCTTATTGTACGAAGTTTTAAAGATTCTGTGGGACGTATGCTCATCGAGAGAAGAGCAGAAGGAAATAGTACGCTTGATGCTAAGAGAAGAGCAGAAGCTATTGATTACGGTTTTTCAATCGAAGATGGAAAACTAATTCTTGACGGCTATCTTACTTCTGCAGCGGTACAAAAATTTAGGGATCAAGAAGTCATAATCACACTTTATTTACCAGAAGGTGTCATTCTTAATGCAGCCGAGAATACATATTCGTTTCATAGAAACGACAGGTATTACAACGATATTCTTGACAATGGAATGGAAGGCTATGATCTGTTAATAGAAGATGGAAAAATACAATGCCTTAACTGCCCAGAGGAGGAGATTGAAGAAATGGATGCCGATGACGATTTCACTATTAATATCACTGATCTAGAAGTTGATATCAACCGAGACGGCTCTAATATTAATGTTGCAATTGATATTGACGGAGACGGGGAATCAGACCTAAAAGTGAAAAAGGACACCACAGATTTTTAATAAGATGTAACATTGCTATCGAGCATCTTAGTTTAGAATCCGCCGCACCCATAGTGTTGGCGGATTCTTTTATCTACTATTTAGAAATATTTTTAAAAGAAAATTATCGGCTTAACGAACTAATAGGAATAATAGAGCAAGAGTAATACTTATGGTGAAATGAATTTTTAAATTATTATAAGAAAAAAATCCCCAAATTTAATTGGAGATTTTAAAAAAACAGTTAATGAAAACAAATTACTTTACCCAATGCTTAGTAATCTGTTGTTTCTTCTCTTCTGGAGATTCAATATTAGCTAAATAACGCTCCGCATCAAGTGCAGCCATACAACCAGTTCCTGCAGCAGTAACTGCTTGACGGTATTCTTTATCTTGTACATCTCCACTAGCAAATACACCAGGAAGGTTTGTCTTTGTAGACTTCCCTTTGGTGATTAAGTAGCCAGTGTCATCCATATCCAGTTGTCCTTTAAAGATGTCCGTATTTGGTTTGTGACCGATAGCGATAAATAATCCAGTGATGGCAATTTCTTCCTTTTCACCCGTTTCGTTATTCTTCATACGCAATCCTTCTACTACCATATCTCCTAGCACCTCGTCTACTTCAGTATTATAACGTAAATCTATATTTGGAGTATTCGTTACTCTATGCTGCATTGCTTTAGACGCTTTCATATAATCTTTGCGTACAAGCATCGTTACCTTTTTACAAATATTAGCAAGATACGTTGCTTCTTCTGCAGCTGTATCTCCAGCTCCTACGATAGCAACATCTTGACCTTTAAAAAAGAAACCATCACAAACTGCACAAGCAGAAACACCACCACCTCTCAATTTCTGCTCACTAGGTATTCCTAAATATTTTGCTGTGGCTCCTGTAGATATTATTATGGACTCCGCTTCAATTTCAGTTTTGTTATCCACAGTTACTTTATGAATCCCTCCTACTTCTTTACTAAAAACTACGGCCGTTACCATACCAATACGTACTTCTGTACCAAAACGTTCCGCCTGTTTTTGCAACTGCACCATCATTGTAGGTCCGTCTATTCCATCAGGATAACCAGGAAAGTTGTCCACTTCTGTAGTCGTAGTAAGCTGTCCACCCGGTTCCATACCAGTGTACATAATAGGTTTTAAGTCTGCACGTGCCGCGTAAATAGCCGCCGTATATCCCGCAGGACCAGAACCAATGATCAAACATTTCATTCTTTCTATAGTATCACTCATAGCTTTATTGTCTTAATTTTAGGGTCGTAAAAATAATAATTTTAGACGGCTTACCATCTAATAACTAACACATTAATTTCACGATTTATTAAGAGTCATTTGTATCTCGCTTTCGCATAAATGTACCGAGTTTATACTTTGTGATGCTTCATCATTTATTCTTAAGACGCTTTAGCGATTTGGCATTCGGAATTAGATTTTGGTTTTGATTTTTAATTGTGAGGTTCGAATTAAATGAAGTTAATCAATTTATCTCCCGCGTATAGGGGAAGATGTGACGTTTACGGCGACCCGGTAGAGCCTTCCTACATTTATTGTTGGGCCCCAAAGCGCAGCTTCCTTAGCAATCTTTAAACCTAGTAAATTTCAGAAGTAAAATTATCAAGAAAATAACCCGTCATACCTTCTGGATCCTTCGGAATACTTGTACTGCACTTTATTCAGTATTCGGAACCTTAATCAAGGTAGCCCAAAATATCAATAAGATCAATTTCATTTTTGTTTTCAATCTCTGCAGATACTATTCGCGCATAATACTTTTACATACGCAGAATAAAAGGTATTTTTGAATAAGATATTGATAACTATCCGTACAAAATTAAAAATAGTCCAATGAACAAAGAACAGTTTACAGAAAACCTAACCTTACCTGTCATAGCAGCACCTATGTTTTTAATCTCTGGACCAGCGCTTGTGATTGCTGCCTGTAAAAAAGGAATCGTTGGGACATTCCCTGCACTCAACCAGCGCACTACTGAAGGTTTTGAAGAATGGGTAATCCAAATAAAAACCGAACTAGAAGCTTGGGAAAAAGAAACAGGAAAAAAGGCGGCACCCTTTGGTGTAAACTTAATTGTACACGGCAGTAACCCACGTGTACAGGCAGATTTAATGATTTGCGCAAAACATAAAGTGCCATTGATTATCACCTCATTAGGTGCTATTTCTATGGTCGTTGATTCGGTTCATAGCTATGGAGGTATTGTATTTCACGATGTCATTAAAAGACGTCACGCTGAGAAAGCTATTGAAGCTGGCGTTGACGGATTAATTCTAGTGTGTGCAGGAGCTGGTGGCCACGCAGGAACCTTACATCCTGTACCATTTATCAACGAAATTAAAGAAATTTTTGACGGATTCATTTTACTTTCTGGCGCATTAAGTACTGGTCAAGATGTTGCAAGCGCTATGCAGATGGGCGCAGATCTAGCCTATATGGGAACGCGTTTTATTAATGTAGAAGAAAGCGCAGCAACGGATGAGTACCAGAAAATGATAGAAGATTCTAAAATGACAGACATCACGTATACCGCTGCTATTAGTGGAGTGAGCGCAAACTTTTTAAGTAAAAGTCTAGATGCTGCAGGTATCACAGAAGACCAACTGAAGAGCACAGCAAAAGTAGATTTCGGAAAAGAAATGGACACAGAAGCAAAAGCTTGGAAAACAATTTGGTCTGCAGGACAAGGCGTTACTTCTATTGATGACACCGTACCAATAAGTGATTTAGTAGATAGAATGAAAACTGAATTTAAAGCCGCAATCGAGCACCAACAAGAAGTATTAAAAAAATACTCTTAAGGTTTTAGCCACAGAAAGTAACACAATAGACACTTTATTATCTGTATGAAAACCATGGCATTCCTTTTACCTTAAATATAGCAGGAAGAGCACTAGTGCGGTTGGTTACTGGAGTGCTCAAATAAAATTCCTAAGCCCGAATAGCTTTTGTTGTTGGGGCTTCTTCTTTTTTGTATCTTTTCGGTATAATTTTATATCATGAAAAAGACCTTATTAGTAGTGGTATTTTGCCTGAGTGTTATCGCTTGCAACGCACCCAAAAAACAAAAAGACATTGCCATAAACACGGCACAACGTTCGTATACCATAGAAAATGTGGTAGAAGATTTATCAAATCCTTGGGGCATGACTTGGCTTCCAGATGGTAGCATGCTCATCACAGAAAAAAGTGGAGAACTCGTACATTATAAAGATAGCATCAAAACCGAAATCAAAAACGTTCCTGAAATCTATAACCGTGGTCAAGGTGGGTTATTAGATATTAAAGTACACCCAGCGTATGCAACAAATGGTTGGATTTATTTTACCTACGCTTCTTCTGAAGGTGAAGGCGAAGGTGGTCACACAAAGTTAAGTCGTGCAAAACTTAAGAATGGTGGCTTAACAGATATCGAAGATCTTTATAAAGCAACACCTAATACGACACGTGGGCAGCATTTTGGATCTCGTATTGAGTTTGACGGTAAAGGATATGTATATTTTTCTATAGGCGAACGTGGGGATAGAGATACTAATCCGCAAGATAAAACAAGAGATGGTGGGAAAATTTACCGTTTACACGATGACGGTCGTATTCCAGATGACAATCCATTTGTGAGTGAAGTGGGCGCTAAAAAAGCAATCTACACCTACGGAAATAGAAATCCTCAAGGAATGGATCAACATCCAGATACTGGTGAGATTTGGATCCACGAACACGGCCCAAAAGGGGGAGACGAAGTAAACATCGTTAAAAAAGGAAGAAACTATGGCTGGCCTATTATCTCTTATGGTGTGAATTATAGCGGCACCAAGTTTACAGACAAAACTAAAATGGAAGGAATGAAAGACCCTATTTACTATTGGGTGCCTTCTATCGCTCCTTGCGGGATGACTTTTGTTACTGGAGATACATATCCAGATTGGAAGGGTGGCTTACTGGTAGGAAGCTTAAAATTTAATTACGTAGAACTGCTTAAACTAGATGGCAACAAAGTAACAGAAAGAATAAAAGTAGCAGAAGATGTAGGCCGCGTGCGCAACGTACAACAAGGTCCAGACGGGTTTATTTATATCGCTGTTGAAGGTGAAGGGATTGTTAGGGTTATACCTACTAGTTAAATCCAAACTAATGAACAAATCACACCGAGCTTATCCAAGTGGATCAAAAGGCCATTAAATTAATCCAATCACAAGACTTAAAATGAAAAACATACTAACCATAATTACCCTATCCCTCCTACTTCTAGCTTGCGGCAGCAAGGACAAAAAGAAGGATGACACCACAAGTTACACTGCGAAGTCACAAACCCCATTAGAAAAAAGCATCACTGATGGTAATATAGTTTATAAGGATTTCTGTAATCAATGCCATAGACCCAAAGGAAAAGGCATTGGTAAAAGTTTTCCGCCTTTGGCAGGATCAGACTGGTTAGTAGATAAAAGAACAGAGAGTATCCATGCTGTCAAGTACGGACTGAAAGGAAAAATAGAAGTGAGTGGCAAAACGTATGATGGCATTATGACGCCACTTGGCCTCACAGATCAAGAAACCGCAGATGTAATGAATTATATTATGAATACCTGGGGAAATACACAAGACGAGATGGTGACTTTGGAAGAAGTGAAAGCGGTTGTAAAGTAGCAGTGAAAAAGTGATTTTTGATGTACTTTGTGCAATTTTAATTGTTCAGAAATATTCTGAACGCGGATATTATTTCCGAAGAAATCATCTAAAATATTATTATTTGAGATCGCTTTTCTGCTTTAGGGGCTTTAAACCATAAACAACAAACTCCAAACTTTTTTAACAAGAATTCCCTAAATTCGCACCCTTTAACAACACAACAAAAGAAGCCATGATATATAGAATAGAAAAAGACACGATGGGTGAGGTTCAAGTTCCTGCAGATAAACTGTGGGGCGCTCAAACAGAACGTTCTCGAAATAATTTTAAAATTGGAGCACCATCATCTATGCCGCTAGAGGTGGTATACGGATTTGCATATTTAAAAAAAGCTGCTGCCTATACGAACTGCGAGTTAGGAGTTCTTGACGAATCAAAAAGAAATTTAATCGCAACAGTATGCGACGAGATACTAGACGGAAAGCACGATGATCAGTTTCCGTTGGTGATTTGGCAAACAGGTTCTGGCACGCAGAGCAACATGAACGTAAATGAAGTGGTTGCAAACAGAGCACATCAATTAGCAGGAAAAACGGTGGGTGAAGGAGAGAAAACTTTAGCGCCTAATGATGATGTAAATAAATCACAATCTTCAAATGACACCTTCCCTACAGGAATGCATATTGCTGCTTATAAAAAGCTGGTAGAAATAACAATTCCCGGTGTGGAGCAATTGCATAAAACCTTGGTTGTAAAAACTAAAGAGTTTGACAACATAGTAAAAATAGGGCGTACGCATTTGATGGATGCAACCCCCCTAACCTTAGGACAAGAATTTAGTGGCTACGCTTCTCAACTAGCACACGGATTAAAAGCCTTAAACAATACCTTACCTCACCTAAGTGAACTAGCGTTAGGTGGTACCGCCGTAGGGACAGGAATCAATACACCTAAAGGATACTCCGTAAAAGTAGCGGCTTATATCGCAAAGTTTACAGAGCTACCTTTTATTACCGCAGAGAATAAGTTTGAGGCCTTAGCTGCTCACGATGCGATTGTAGAATCTCACGGAGCTTTAAAGCAATTAGCTGTTTCTCTTAACAAGATTGCAAACGATATACGTATGCTTGCCAGCGGCCCTCGCAGTGGAATTGGCGAAATCTCTATCCCTGCCAATGAACCGGGTTCTTCTATTATGCCAGGAAAAGTAAACCCTACCCAATGTGAAGCGTTGACAATGGTCTGCGCACAAGTGATAGGAAACGATATGGCGATTGCCGTTGGAGGAATGCAAGGACATTATGAACTTAACGTATTTAAGCCTATGATGGCGGCAAACATGATTCAGTCTGCACAATTGATAGGCGATGCCTGTGCTTCTTTTGATGAACATTGCGCACAAGGTATCAAGGCAAATGCGGCCGTAATTGAAAAGCAATTAAACAACTCCTTAATGTTAGTTACTGCTTTAAACCCAAAAATAGGGTATTACAAAGCTGCCGAAATTGCAAATACAGCACACCAAAATGGGACAACGCTCAAAGTAGAAGCGGTCAGGCTAGGTTATTTAAGTGCAGACGAATTTGACCAATGGGTAAAACCAGAAAATATGGTGGGTAAATAATTGAACCCACTTTACAATAAACATCGCCTTCATTATTACATAGTGAAGGCGATTTTTTGTGTCTAAATTTAGCGTACGCGAAGATAATAGCCATTGAAAAATTTGCTGTTCAATTCTAATTTTAACAATAAAAGGAGAACAAATCACAATAAAACGTGCATTTCATCGATTAAATGCATTTTATTAAGGTGAAATACATTTAAGTTGTATATTGTCAGCCCCAAGGAAAATGAAACCTACTTATTATGATACAGATGAACACCCCTATATTCGTCCTCTTACTATTATTGACCTCAGCGTTCACAATGAATGGTGCTGTTGTTAAAACGGAAAATGACCAATCTAAAGCGCTAAATACAACCCAAGAGTTGGCATTAACAACATCTGCATTGATAGATGAACAAGTTACAAGTCAATCGGCATCATTAACTCCGGCGAATACCTACGAAGGAAAAAACGCAGTTAAACCGAAAGAGGTAAATACAATGTCATCCAAAAAAGATGTAGCTATAGCTTCTTTGCTAGTTCCTGAAATTTCAGATATATATATTAGTGGCTTTTGGCAAGGTTTATTTTATGGAGTAATCATGCTACTCATATTAATTAATTTCGTGAGTTTTTTATTATTTGATGAAAAGATATATCTAGCTTACGCTTGCTCTTTGTTAGCATTAACAGCATTTTTATTTTTCAGTGACGGCCTGCTTGCTTTCTTTGATATGCATAATCTACAGCATATAGAAATTGTAAAAGCTTCCTTCTTTTTAGTTACAGCTATTGCTGCTTCCATCTTTGGTTCGCACTTTTTAAACATCAATACATTATATCCTAAGTTAAAATTTTTAGCAACTGGTCTTTTTTCTGCTGCCACCATTGTCCTTATATCTGGATGGTTTTTAGAAAATGTACAATTTGCCGTTGTTTCAAATATTCTAGCGTCTGCTGTTGTTCTGACTTACTTTATTACCGGAGTACTTTTATTCAATCAGAAAGATTATGCTAAGCTATACGTTCTCGCAGTAGTATTCCCACTATTGTTTACAATGGATTACTTATTATCAGGGCCTTTAAGCCTTTCATTCTTAAATATCGAACTAGCCCATATTAAAGGAGCCGTACTTTTAGAAGTCTTGTTACTTACCTACGCTATCTTATATAGAATGAAAGCAATCAAAGAAGAAAACCTTATCAAACAGACAGAATTAAAAATATTCCTTAAAAGACAAGAAATGACAGCCCGTCAAAAAACAGAAAGACATATTGAAGATGTATACCTTGAAAATGTAATTATGCAATATGACCTAGATGGTTTTGAAGTTAAATTACTCCAGTTCATCTCTGAAGGAAAAACTAACGAGAAGATTGCCCGTAAATTAAAAGTAACTCAGGATGAGCTTGAAGAAGCTACCAACGAGCTTTATCAAAAACTAGAGATTAGAGAACATATTAAAGAAGATTACCACTTGGTAGACTCTCAGCCAGATTTCATCTACAACTAGTAAAGGTAAACTAGGAAAAGAGTTAGGGGCTAATGAAGTATTGTTATTACCTCACTACCCTGATCTTTCTTGATTAAAATTGCTAATTCTCAACATAAAATAACAATCTAAGCTCCTTCCTCTTTTTCAGGGCTTATATTGAATTAAGTATTATGCTATTTATTGGTTTCAACAAATTCAATTAAATAAAACTTGAGATCAAAGGAAGTATTCCAAATAGAACAATTCCGATTATTGAGGTCCAAAATTGATAATTTCGACTCTCTTTTTTAATATTACTAAAAATGATAAACATAGTACTCAGTAGTATTAATAAGCTAGATAAAATCTCTAGATAGAATAAAGTCAAACCTGTATTATTTTCCACTCCTGGAAAATCAACATAACTTACTGTCAAATAGAAGGCAACAAAAAAGGTAACGAGATTAGTTATAAGAATCCATATTGTAAAACGGAATGCCTGTTTTTTATAGCTAATTTTATTCATCAATTTTATTATTTCTTTTGATTGTGTAAGCCTGTATACAAACTTCCTACATCCACTGCTCTATTTTCTATAAAACTTCTTATACTTAAACCAAGAAGCTACAGAGATCACAGTAATAAGTACTAAAATAATGAACACATAAGTAGGTGTTGCAGGGACATCTCCTTTACCGTAAGAATGTAATCCTGTTAGATAGAAGTTCACACCAAAATAGGTCATCATAATAGATGCGTAGGATACGATTGCGGCAAAACTAAAGCCCCATCGTCCACGTAATCCTGGTATCAATCTCATGTGAATCACAAATGCGTAGACCATAATACTTATTAATGCCCAAGTTTCTTTTGGATCCCAACCCCAATAACGCCCCCAACTTTCATTAGCCCATTGTCCCCCCAGAAAATTTCCGATGGTAAGCATTACAAGACCTACGGTAAGTGCCATTTCTGTGATTACCGCTAACTCTTTGAGGTTAATATCCATCTTTTTAAAGTTGCGCTCATTTGTCAATAAAATGAGTACTAAAGAGGTGATTCCTAATATCATTCCTAACGTAAATGGACCATAACTTGCTACGATAACCGCCACGTGAATCATTAACCAATAGCTATCAAGCACTGGCTGTAATGTAGCAATAGAAGGATCTAACCAACTTTTACTAGCCACCCATAATATAATACTAGCCACAAACGCAGTAGAAGCAATGGTCAAATCACTTTTACGACCAAAGGCAAGACCAAAAAATACAGTTGCCCAAGCTACATAAATAATAGATTCGTACGCATCTTTCCAAGGGGCGTGACCGTTAATATACCAACGTAGCGCAAGCCCTGCTGTCATTAAGGCAAAGAATGCCCACATAATATATTTACAAATATTAATTGCTTTTTGTAGCCACTTCTTCTCTGTAAAGATTCCGTAGATGATGAAAAAGAACATAAAGGCTCCAACCAATAGGAAGAACTTATATAAATGGTTAAAAATGTCTGCTTTATTGTAAAATATCTCTGCGGCTATTTTGCTTTCTGATGGTAGTACATTAGCTCCATTTTTAGTCTGAAATTCATGAAGTATATCCAGAACTTTATCTGCTTGCTCATAATCTCCAGTCTTTCTTGCTTGCGCGAGTGTTGCAAAATATGCCGGCACGTAGCTTCTCACAAACAAAGAATCTTTTCCTTTAAGTCCTGATTCTCCTAATTCTGCCGCAGCAATCCATTTGTTATTATCGTCATTTGGCTTAGGAAAGATCTTTAATATACTTCCACTCAAGGCCTGGTTTAAGAGATAAAAACTCTCGTGTGCTTTAATAAAATCTTTCTGAAACTGATTAGGTATATTTGTACTTGTAGCAGCCTCTAAATAAGGTTCTAGCTTATATTGTGCTGTAACAGGATCAAATAAATCTAAAAGCGAGATTCTAGTCGCATCCATTTCTACGCCTAAAATAGCACGAATACTATCATTCCCTCTTTTCAATTTAATCAAATCTGCTTGCGACCACTCTCTCGGGAATTCTAGCATAGAAAGAAATACCTGATTTGCATCTAATCCTTCATACGAATTAGCTGAACTCACTTTACGCAGCAACTCACTTGCAAAAGTATTTACCGGCTTCATTCGACCATCGTCTTGAATCACCATTTTTGCAAACTTTGCAGCGTGCTCTTTATCTACCGCATTTTCTATAAAAAATTCATCTACATTATCTATCGTAATTATCGCATTATGATTTTCGTGATTTTCTTTAGGAGTTTCCTGCGCAGACAATCCCAAGCTCAAAAACATAAACAACACCGCTGTCATCGCAGCTTTTTTCCTTTTAATCTTAGTCAATTGTTTTTCTAAGAATCCAAAACGCGATCTTGGATCAAACAGTATGGCCATTAATCCTAAATATAATAATGTATATCCCGCGTAAGTAATCCAAGTTCCCCATCTGTCATGGTTTACAGCCAGTATGGTTCCTTTTTCATCTGGATCAAAACCAGACTGAAAAAAACGATAGCCATCTTTATCCATCACATTATTCATGAAAATCTCTTGATCTTTGCTACTTCCATCTTTATCTGTTACCGTCACAATACTTTTAAAAGCAGAATATCCTTTCTCTGTACCTGGATATTTATCAGCTATAAAATCATTTAAAGTAATATCAAAAGGCAAGGTGTATTCTTTAGATCCATACGTCAAGATAACATCAAGATCTCCCACAGTGACAGTTGTAGGAGGCGAACTTGACCCTTTTCCTCCTAGCAACTCTACCGTTTTTGTTTCTCCTCCAGATGTTACGTCTAGAAGCAATCCATCCTGGCTAGAACCCTCTTCAGTTGTTGCTTTGATAATGCCCTGCTTTCCTGTAATCATGGGCTCTGGAATTACAAAGGCCATATCTGCCATTTGATAAAGCGATCTAAGCTCAAAAGGCTGCACACTATCTTTGACAACCGTCCCCTGCTTCCTATCTGCCATTCGCATATAAGTTCCGTCAAAAGGGGCTGCTATAGTAAAACCATCGGCTTCATTGTATTGAATATTTATTGCTCCCTCTGTTGGCTTGTTTACTGCAAAAAGAATATTATGAATATTTTGCACTGTACCATTCTCTACATAATGGTCGTGGCGATTTCCGTCACCGGCTTCTACAATTTTTAGGTATTGTGAACCTTCTTCAGATTCCACTAATCCTTCTTTTGCCCCTTTTATATAGTCTTTAAATGCAACCGTAAAAGGAGTCTGGTAATAATTGTCTTCAATGACAAAACTGTTATCTAAGCGTTCACTTAAATTAAGCTTACGAGGTTGTAATTTTCTTCGCATTGCTTGCCCGTTTACCGCAGAGTCTCCATCAACAAAAACATTGAGATATACACGCTCAGAAAGCATAACGTTAGAAGTTTCCCCTTCACGTATGTGTACTACGCCTTCATAGCCTATATACCTTGTAACAAAAGCGCCAAGAAGTACTAATATAAAAGAGAGATGTATTAAAAGTGTAGACCAATTTTCGCGCTTGTGTAAACTGTAGCGCGTCATATTACCCAAAAAGTTAATCATGAAGATTACCATAATGGCCTCAAACCACCACGCATTATATATAATCTCTCTAGAATAAGGAGTTGGCGAAGTTTCTGAGGATGCATCTAAAAACGTCCCGACGGCCATTGCGACAGCAAAAACGATGAATAATGTACCTGTTAATCTGGTAGAAAAAAGGATGGAAGCTAACTTCTTTTGCATCGTGCTATTTTTTTTGTAAAAATAATCAAAAGTGATGGTTTTGTCTTCAAGTATAGACTAAAAATAAGTTAAAGTAGAAGCGAATAGGTGACACTATTTAAATATGTATTTTTGTTTTATGATTACCGTCACGATTTTAGGATATGGCAATGTAGGCTCACATTTAGTGAAGGCCTTTACGAGTTCAGCTTGCGCAAAAATATCACAGATATACTCCCGTAGTGCTGTTTCATTAAACAAAAAGCACGAGGGTATTGACTACATTAATTCACTAAGTGACCTCACCAAAGTAGATTGCTACATTATCGCTGTACCAGATGATCACATACAAGATATTTCAGAAAAAATACCTTTTACAAACAGTCTTGTCGTCCACACTTCTGGTAGTGTATTAATGGATGTACTAGACTCCAAAAATAGAAAAGGTGTTTTTTATCCTTTACAGACTTTTTCTAAAGACACAGAAGTTTCCTTTTATAAAATTCCTATTTGCGTAGAAGCAGCACAAGCAAATGATCTAGAGCTTTTAAAAAAACTAGGTGCTGCAATTTCAGAAAACGTAACAGAGATCTCAAGCCAAGAACGGACTAAGATGCACGTCGCGGCTGTGTTTGTCAATAACTTTGTAAATCATTTGTATCACATCTCAGAAGAAATAATGAATGAACATGGGCCTCGATTTTACGCTCTTAAAGCCGCTTATTACAGAGACGGCCGCAAAGATAGAAACGCGCTCCCCAAAGGAGGTACAAACTGGTCCTGCAAAACGGAATGACCAGCAGACGATCACAAGACATCTTAACCAACTGACCGACAACCGACAAAAAGACATATATACGTTGCTCACCAAAGCGATTTTAGAAACCCATAACAAAACCAATGAAGGAAAGCTATAAAGTACTACTCAACAAGGTAAACACACTCGTATTTGACGTAGATGGCGTTTTAACAGACGGCACCGTGCAGGTGACAACCAACGGCGAATTGTACCGCACCATGAACGTGAAAGACGGATACGCATTAAAGACCGCCGTAGATCGCGGGTACAACGTATTAGTTATTTCTGGAGGCTCTAATGAAGGCGTGCGCAAGCGACTTTCCGGATTAGGAATTACAGACATCCACCTTGGCACTCACAAAAAAAAAGAAGTGCTTCAGGCGTATATGACTGCACACAATCTTTATAAAGATCAAATACTATATGTAGGGGATGATTTGCCAGATTATGAAGTGATGCAACACGTGGGCGTACCTTGCTGCCCTCAAGATGCCGTTGCCGAAATTAAAGCCATTAGTGCCTACATTTCACATAAACACGGCGGAAAAGGATGCGTGCGTGATATTATCGAACAGGTACTCAAGGTGCAAGGGAATTGGATGAAGGGTGAAGAGTCGAGTGCGAAGTATGATTAACTCAAATTGCATCTAATTATGAGAAACGGTTACATAATTTTTATGTCTATTTTTATTTTGAGTTGTTCCTCAACACAAAATGTAAAACAAGAAGTAAAGTGTCCGAAAATTTATAAAAATAAATATACGGCGGTACTAAATGAAAAATATTTAGTTATTAACGGTAACGATACTACTTCATATAATGAAATAAGATTTGAATGTGTGTACTCATCGTTTTATACACATAAAGTAATGTATGATTTGTATGGGAAATGGAATAAAGAAATTTATCCAAGCAACAGAAAGCATCCTATCTTAATGTGGGAAAAGATAGACTTGTTTTCTAATGGCAAAGAATATACAATACTCACAAACGGACTAGAAGAAAGGAAACAAATTTACGCTTCCGTTATGGTATTTGATGATACCGAAACAGACTTATTAAGCGAAACATCTGCGGAGAGAGAAGCCATAACAAATTTATTTACTGACTTCTTTGAGAATAAAAACAATAAAAAGAAAGATTTTTATGAAGTATATTGGAATATGATTGGCCCCAAATAAAGAAAAGCAATAGCAAAATGGTGGCCTAGACATCCTAACTATATCTAATACTCATACCATAGTAATATATGTCAATTTTTAAACTCCTCAGACCAATAAACCTTCTTCTATTAATTCTCGTGCAATGCGTTGTAAAACTAGCACTACTCGAGCCATTAAATATTACTCTAGGACTAAACACCTATGGCTTCATTGCATTAGTAATTGCAACGGTTTGTATCGCGGCGGGTGGTAACGTAATCAACGATATTAATGATATCGAAATTGACAAGGTTAACAAACCTAAAAAAGTAATCGTTGGTCAAAAAGTTTCAGAAAAAACCGCCAACTATTTATACATAGCGCTCACCTTTATTGGCGTTTGCGCTGGGTTTTACGTAGCTAACGCTATTGGCACACCCAGCTTTGCGATTATCTTTATCATCATATCGGCCCTACTGAACTTCTACGCAACACAACTAAAAGGAAAATTGGTGCTTGGTAATGTGCTAGTGTCTTTTTTAGTGGCAAGTTCGCTAATTATCCTTATTATTTTTGATGTTTTCCCTGGGCTAAACGAGCAAGAGCGAGATACACAATTGCTCGCAACCAAAACTATTTTACTCTATGCAGGTTTTGCTTTTTATATCAACTTAATGCGCGAAATCGTTAAAGATATCCAAGATGTAAACGGAGATCAAAAGGGTGATAAAAACACACTAGCAGTTGCAATAGGAAGAAAACGTGCTAGAAATGTAGCCTTTGTGATGGGTATTATAGCAACTGTTGTGATCCTAGGATTCACCTATTTCTACCTGTATCAATATATGACTGTGGCGTTTTATTTTGTCTTTCTTATCGGTGGGCCTTTGCTAGTCTTTTGTATCCGCGCTTTTAGTGCCGAAAGAGAAAAAGATTTTAAGATTTTATCGCTGCTACTAAAACTCATCATGCTATCAGGAATATGCTCTCTTATCTTTTATGCTGAAATATTAAACTATGAATCAATCACTCTTCAATAAAAACCTAGTCTTAGAAAATGACCGCGTCTTATTGCGGCCATTAGATCCAAAAGACAGCGAACATTTAATGCCATTTGCTATGAATGAACCCACTCTATGGGCCTATTCTTTATTACCTGCAAATGGCGTTAAGAATATGACAAAATATCTTGACTTTGCTTTTGAGAAGAAAGAATCAGGACATAGTTTTCCGTTTATCGTGTTTGATAAAGCTTCTGGGCATTATGCTGGCAGCACTCGTTTTTATGATATCCAGCCGCAACATAACACGGTGCAATTAGGATATACCTGGTACGGCAGCCATTTTCAAGGAACCGGATTAAATAAAAACTGTAAGCTCTTGATGCTTACTTTTGCATTCGAACTTTTGGGTGTGGAGCGCGTAGAATTTAGGGCAGATGCGGCAAACCAAAAAAGCATCGTAGCAATGAAAAGTATAGGCTGTAAAGAAGAAGGCATTTTGCGTTCTAACTGTGCCGCACCCAAAGGAAGAAGAGATAGTATTGTATTGAGTATCTTGAAGGAGGAGTGGTTTGGTAGAGTTAAGAAAACATTAGAAGAAAAAGTTAATCTAGAAAATTAAAGCGCAATTTCTCTATGTATCTTAGCGTAATAACTATGCCACAAAGTAACGCTGAGGATTCAGTTAAACATTTGAATAATTTATGCTAAAAGAAAAATTAAAAAAGCACAAAATCATCCTAGCTTCAGGGTCTCCTAGAAGGCAAGACTTTTTTACCAAGCTCGATATCGATTTTACCATTGATGTTCGTGAGGTGGAAGAAGTATTTGATGACAGCTTGAAACGTGAAGCCATTACAGATTATCTATCGCAGCTAAAGGCGAATGCGTTTCAGAATATTTCAGAAAAAGAAATTATAGTCACCAGCGACACGATTGTCTGGAAAGATGGCAAGGCCATTGGGAAACCCAAAGATGCAGAAGATGCTACCCGCATGCTTCGCTCTTTAAGCAATGCTATGCACGAGGTATTTACCTCCGTTACTTTTACTACTGCAGCGGGGCAAACTACAGTGAACGATACGACCAAGGTCTGGTTTAAAAAGTTAACTAATGAAGAGATTACTTTTTATATAACTACCTGCATCCCTTTTGACAAAGCAGGTAGCTACGGGATTCAAGACTGGTTAGGATATATAGGGATTGAAAAAATAGAAGGGTGTTTCTTTAATGTAATGGGATTACCTACACGTAAGGTATATGAGGGATTAATAGCAATAGCAAATAATAACTAGAATATGCATTTAACATCTTTTGAATTAAACACAGTAAAAACAGTGATTGTGCTGCTGTTTTTTTTTCCTCCTTCGGTCATTACTCATACATTTAACCAAACGTTTTGCTAGAAAAATTGAGCACCTAGAACGTCGTATAGGTCTTATTCTAAAACACATTAATTTTTCGACTATTTTTCTGATAATTTAGGACTCTTTTTAATCTGAGGAGTTCAATTTACAGATTTTAGTTCAGTCTTATTATCTGTCTTTGCGGTGATTGGGATTGGTTTTTTCGCACAATGGGCTATCCTTAGTAACATTACTAATGGGATTATTATATTCCTTATATTTCCGCATAAAATAGGAGACTATATAAAGATTCTTGACAAAGAGTACGACTATCAAGGCACCATAGAAGACATCAAAACCTTCCAAGTAACCATCAGAACAACCTTGGGCGAAATGGTTACCAATCCTAACAGTTTAATGTTACAAAAAGGAGTGAGTGTTTTAAAGCCTGAAGAAATTGACCTGGTAGATATTCTTATTAATCACGGAGAGAAAATAGAGGATCTTGCCGATGATAAAAATGTAAAAGAACAATCTTTAGATTAAGCTTTTTTACATGTTGTTTTTGGTATCTTTGGGTTGTTTAGCTAAATTACAAAAATGATTCAAAAAATTTCGGCAGGCCTCCTAATCCTTTTAGTGAGCGCCACTTCCCTAGTAGCACAGCAACCTCAGAAACCTACTGCTTCAGAAATATACCACGAACTACAGAATCTCAATTTTATTGGTTCTGCGCTCTATATTGCCGCGCATCCAGATGATGAGAACACGCGACTTATTTCTTATTTAGCAAATGATATTCACGCACGCACAGCCTACCTATCATTAACGCGTGGCGATGGAGGCCAAAATCTTGTAGGGCCAGAAATTAGAGAGCTTTTAGGAGTGATTCGCACCCAAGAATTATTAGCAGCCCGCCGCACTGATGGCGGAAGCCAGCTATTCACGCGTGCGAACGACTTTGGGTATTCTAAACATCCAGATGAAACTTTAGCAATTTGGGAGAAAGATGAAGTATTAAGCGATGTGGTGCGAGCGATCCGCCAGTTTAAGCCAGACATTATTATCAATCGTTTTGACCACAGAACACCAGGACAAACCCATGGACATCATACCTCTTCTGCGATGTTGGGCTTTGATGCTTTTGATCTCGTCGGAAATGCTGCAAAGTTCCCTACTTCAGCTGCTACCTTTGGCGCTTGGCAGCCTACACGCTTGTTTATGAATACCTCTTGGTGGTTTTATGGCAGCCGAGAGAATTTTGAAAAAGCAGATAAAACAAATTTAATAGAAGTAGAAACTGGAAACTACTACCCTGCTTTAGGACTCAGTAATGGAGAAATAGCCTCCTTAAGTAGAAGCATGCACAAATCGCAAGGTTTTGGAAGTACTGGATCACGAGGGAATGAAACAGAATACCTAGAGTTTTTAAAAGGAGTATTTCCGCAGGAAAAAACAAATCCATTTAGCGGTATCAATACTACTTGGTCTCGATTAGTAGGTGGCAAAGCTATTGGCGCCATCTTGACCCAACTTGAACAAAACTTTGATTTTAAGAATCCATCAACTATGGTTGGATCATTAATGCAGGCGTACCAGTTGATATCCAACCTCGAAGACACACACTGGCGTGCCATTAAGTTGAGTCAAATAGAACAACTTATTATAGACTGCAGCGGCTTGTATATAGAGGCAGTGGCAGACACGCAATCAATCAATACAAAAGGAAGATATAATGTTACTTTTGAAGCTGTAAATCGAGGTAGTGTGCCTTTTAATCTACAGAGCATTCGAGCAAACGACGGTAGCGTTATTTTGGTAATGAATGAACCGCTTACACAAAATAAAAAATTTAATTATCCATCCGAAATGGTGAGTAAAGCGACCGCTACTTCAGCGCCATACTGGTTGCAAGAAGAAGGAAGCCTTGGTATGTATAAGGTGAAAGAAGAGCTTATTGGTTTGCCAGAAACACCGGTACAGGAGCAAGTAGTTTTCAATCTTCAATACAGAAGAATGACGCTTCCTATTACTCGAAATGTAATTTATAAGTATAATGACCCAGTAGATGGTGAGGTATATCAGCCCTTAGAGCTTGTACCAGAAGTAAGCACAAGCATTGCAGACAAGGTCTTAATTTTTGCGTCTAGCGATGCGAGACAAATCGCTGTAAAAGTAAGAGCAGGAAGGGATTCTATAAATGGTTTTGTACAACTAGGAAAACCAGAAGGATGGATGGTAAGCCCAGCACAGCAGTCTTTTATGCTTACAAGAAAAGGCGAAGAACAAACGGTTGTCTTTATGGTAACACCCCCAGAGAACCAGAGTGAAGGGTATTTAGAACCCTTGGCCGTTGTGGGAGATCGTTTTTACACCAAAGAGTTGGTGACCATAGATTATGATCATATTCCATATCAAAGTGTCTTGCTTCCATCAAAAGCAAAAGTGGCTCGATTAAACATCAAGAAAAAAGGAGAGCTAATAGGCTATATAAACGGTGCCGGAGATGCTATTCCTGAAAGCCTTCGCCAAATAGGGTATACCGTCACTACAATCGAACCCACAGATATTTCAGTAGTAAACCTTAAAAAATATGATGCGGTGGTGATGGGAATTAGAGCTTATAATACGGTGGAAGAACTTGCTTTTAAGCAAGATGAACTCAACAAATATGTCGAGCAAGGTGGGACGCTGTTGTTACAATATAACACGTCGCATAGAATGAAGACGCAAGACATTGCTCCGTTCTCGCTGAAGCTTTCTAGGGATCGTGTGACAGATGAGTTTTCGCAAGTAGATTTTCTTGCTCCGAAACATTCCGTTTTGAATACTCCTAACAAGATTTCGCAAGAAGATTTTAAAGGATGGGTGCAAGAGCGCGGACTCTACTTTCCCAATGAATGGGACGATGCCTTCACCCCTATTCTAGGAATGCACGATAAAGATTATCCTCAAACAGAGGGATCTTTGTTAGTTGCTTCCTTCGGAAAAGGGCATTATATTTACACTGGACTCAGCTTTTTTAGAGAATTACCCGCCGGTGTTCCAGGGGCCTATAGATTATTTGCGAACCTTTTATCCATAGAATAAATGCTTAATGAAAAAGACGATATTGTAAACGAAGTGAGTCAGAAATTTGTCTGGAAATGGAAATACTTGGTAGTGTTGTTAATCAACGCAGCATATATCGTGTGCTTTTATTATTTGATGAACGCTTACCAATTGTAAACTAGAATGAATAAATTAGAAGCTTTAGATTGGTATATTCTCATTGGGACTTTGGTCTTTATCGTATTATATGGGACCTATAAAACTAGAAAAAACACGAACGTTACGGACTACCTAAAAGGCGGTAGTAATGCACGCTGGTGGACTATTGGGCTCAGTGTAATGGCTACACAAGCCAGTGCTATCACCTTCTTATCAACCCCAGGACAAGCCTTCCACGACGGGATGGGTTTTGTGCAGTTTTATTTTGGACTTCCTATTGCCATGGTGGTGATTTGCCTCGTGTTTATTCCTATCTACCACAGGCTCAATGTTTTTACAGCCTATGAATATCTAGAAACACGTTTTGATTTAAAAACAAGAACCCTCACCGCTATCTTATTCTTAATACAGCGTGGTCTTGCGGCAGGGATTACCATTTTTGCACCTTCCATTATCTTGTCTGCCGTGTTAGGCTGGGATTTAGTGCAGCTCAATATTATTATTGGTGTTTTAGTAATTATCTATACCGTTAGCGGCGGAACCAAAGCAGTAAGTGTTACCCAAAAGCAACAGATGATTGTCATTTTTGCTGGGATGTTTTTTGCTTTTTTAATGATCCTGAATTTTCTGCCTTTAGATGTTAACTTTGGCAAAGCGCTGGAAATCGCCGGTGCCAATGGAAAGCTGGATGTCTTAGATTTTTCTTTTGATTTTGAAAACAGATATACCTTCTGGAGTGGAATCATAGGGGGAACCTTTTTAGCACTCTCCTACTTTGGAACAGACCAAAGCCAAGTGCAGCGCTATCTCTCTGGAAAGTCTATTAAAGAAATGCAACGCGGTCTTATTTTCAATGGAATCTTAAAAGTACCGATGCAGTTTTTTATTCTCTTAATTGGGGTAATGGTTTTTGTGTTCTATCAGTTTAACAGTTCGCCATTACATTTTAACCCTACTGCAGTAAAGAGCATTATGCAGACGGAATACGCAGGAGATTATGAAGCATTAGAGGCTCAAAAAAAAGTTTTAGAAGAGCAGATAAAAAGCAAACAAATTAGTTTTTCACGGGCACAAGATGAAACCATTTCACAACAATTGCTTGGCGAAATAAAAATACTCAATGAGTCTGAAACGGCGTTACGAGTAGCATCTAAAGCTTTAATTAAAAAAGCTGTTCCAGATGCGGAGACCAACGATAAAGATTATGTGTTTATTCACTTCATTTTAAATAATCTGCCTACGGGATTAATAGGCTTATTACTCGCCGTGATACTAAGTGCAGCAATGTCCTCAACAGCGTCAGAACTCAATGCTCTGGGCTCGACTACAGCGATAGATTTATACAAACGCAATAACCAAGGCAGGAAAGAAAAACACTATGTGAATATGAGTAAATGGTTTACGTTGCTTTGGGGAGTGATCGCCATTCTTATTGCATGTTTTGCAAATCTATTTGACAACCTGATTCAGCTTGTAAACATCATAGGCTCTATCTTCTACGGAAATATCCTAGGTGTGTTCCTGCTCGCTTTCTTTTTCAAGTATGTAAAGAGTCGTGCTGTGTTTATTGCAGCTTTATTAAACCAAGCCTTAGTGATTGCATTATTCCTTATGGACAAAAATGATGTGATTAACCTCCCTTATTTATGGTTAAACTTTGTGGGTTGTGTGACCGTGATCGCAATAGCAATAGTATTGCAGGTTCTTGTTGGAGGCGGAGGAAAAGACAAGGAAAAGCAGAAGGTTTTGGTTTAAGTTTTTCACATCAAAAAGTAAACCTAAAAACAAGTGAATAAAATATGAATTCTTTTTTGCAACCGTATTTTAAGTTGTTATATTTGCAGCCGCTAAAATAAATGTTTAGCAAATTTGGCGAGGTAGCTCAGGTGGTTAGAGCGTCGGATTCATAACCCGGAGGTCACGGGTTCAAGTCCCGTTCTCGCTACAAAGTCCCTAATTTTATTAGGGACTTTTTTTATTTATGGAACACGTTGTTTATATATTATACTCAAGAAAATATGAGAAGACCTATATAGGTTGTACTTCAAATATAGTTTCGCGATTTCATTCACATAATACTTTAGCTACCAAAGGATGGACTCGTAGGTATAGAACCTGGGAGGTGGCACACATGGAGTTCTTTAGTACGAAGAATGAAGCAATGAAAAGAGAAAAATGGTTTAAAACAGGATCAGGAAGAAGATACAAAGACATTCTGATTCAAGAATTGCTAAAATAACTATAACACGTGGAGAATTCATATCCGCCGAAGAGGCGGACATGGGTTCAAGTCCCGTTCTCGCTACAAAGTCCCTAATTTTATTAGGGACTTTTTTATGTAATTTATTTTAATCTATTTAAAAGTCCGTTAAAATCTAGCGTTTCTTGTTCGCCAGATTTCATATTCTTTAAAGTGTAATTACCAGCTGCCATTTCATTATCTCCTGCCAATACCGCAAACCTGATGTCTCGCTTGTCTGCATAGCCCATTTGTTTGCCCATTTTAGCATTATCTGGATAAAGCTCTGCAGCCATGCCATTAGTACGCAACTGTGAAATCGCTTGCATCGCATACAATGCTTCTTTTTCTCCAAAATTAATAAACAATACTTTTGTGTTTGCCGAAACTGTATCTGGAAACAAGCCTAACTCTTCTATCACGAGATAAATTCTATCAAGACCAAAAGAGACACCTACACCACTGACATCTTTCATTCCAAAGATGCCGGTAAGATCATCATAACGCCCACCGCCACCTATGCTCCCCATCGCAACACCTTCTGGAGCTGCAACTTCAAAAATAGCGCCTGTGTAATAATTAAGCCCTCTTGCCAGCGTCACATCTATTTCAAGATGTGCACTCTGTAATTTTAATTCTGAAATATTATCAACGATAAAACGCAGCTCCTCAATACCCTTTTGTCCAGTCTCAGAATTTGCTAACATTGTTTCTAGGCTCAAAAGCTTCTCACTTGCTGTTCCTGTAAATGAAAAGAGTGGCCGTAGTTTTTCTATGGCGTCTTCTGTAATGCCTTTTTCTCGCATCTCATTTTTAACACCTTCCTCCCCTATCTTATCTAATTTATCTAATGCTACAGTGAAGTCAATTAATTTATCTTGTGCGCCTATTACCTCTGCGATACCGCTTAAAATTTTGCGGTTATTCATTTTTATGGTCGCTCCTTTTAAATCTAAAGCAGTAAATACGGTGTCATATAATTGCACCAACTCTACTTCTTGCCATAAAGACTTGCTCCCTACCACATCTGCATCACATTGAAAAAACTCTCTAAAGCGTCCTTTCTGTGGTCTGTCTGCACGCCAAACAGGCTGAATCTGATATCGTTTAAAGGGGAAAGTAATCTCGTTTTGGTGTTGTACAACGTAACGTGCGAAGGGTACGGTTAAGTCATAACGAAGGGCTTTTTCTGAAATTTTAGCCGTCATTTTACCGCTGTCTTTTTCAGAGAATAGCGTGTCATCTACCTTCTTCAAGTAATCACCACTATTCAATATCTTAAAAATAAGACGATCTCCTTCTTCTCCGTATTTTCCCATTAGGGTATCGCTGTTCTCAAAACTAGGAGTTTCGATAGGCTGAAACCCAAATTGCATAAAACTCCTTTTTATGGTGTCCATAATATAGGTGCGTTTTACAACTTCGGCTGGAGAAAAATCTCTGGTTCCTTTAGGGATGCTTGGTTTTTTTGACAAAAGGGAGGAATTTATAGTTTAGTGTTTCTAGTTTCTTGCTCAAATTCTAATTCTTATGGCAAATATCCTAAAATTTAAGGAGATATCGAGGTTGGTACATTTCCGAAGTGAGAAAATATTTTAAATAAATGATTTTGATGTAACTTTCAGAGCCAAATACAGTCTTATATATCAAAATAACCACCTTTATGTTTTCACTTTTCAGAGAGAATGTGCGTATCGCACTCGATTCTATACGCAGCCAGATGCTAAGAACTATCTTAACTGTGGTGATTATAGGAATAGGGATCTGGGCACTTGTAGGGATTCTGGGTCTCGTTAATGTTTTATCTGATAATATCGCGGGTAATTTTGCCTCTATGGGAGCAAACACCTTTAATATACAGCGCTATGACTTTTCTTTTAATTCAAATCGTGGAGGGGAAAAAAGGAAAGTAAACCCTATTATTAGCTACAATGATGTTCGTGAGTTTACCGACTTATATCAGTTTCCAACGGCGCAAACATCTGTGTCCTTCACAGGAACTGGTTTTGCTGAAGTTAAATTTGAAAATGAAAAAACCGATCCGGAAGTGCAAGTACTTGGGGTGAATGAGAATTTTTTAGAAAACTCTGGTATTAAGGTAGAAGAAGGAAGAAACTTCACCAAGTTTGATGTAGAGAATAACACTAAAGTATGTCTTATTGGGAGTGATTTCTTAAAATCATTATTTAAGAACGACGCGCCATTGGACAAAACAATAACCATTCGTGGTGCCAAATTTAAGGTAATTGGCGTACTAGAATCTAAGGGTTCCACTTTTGGAAATAACCAAGATTTGAGGGTTATGATTCCTATTCAAGTAGCGCGCGGGATGTTTACCCAGCCAAATATTAATTACAATATAAGTGTTAAGGTAGATGATAACGAGCTTATGGATCAAGCACAGGATGAGGCCATCATCACCCTACGTAATATAAGACGTTTGAGTCCACTGGATGATAACAACTTTGGGATTGTGCGCAGTGATGATCTGTTAAATCAAGTGGCAGAAATAAGTGGTTATTTAAATTTAGCCGCAATAATCATTAGTACGGTAACGATACTAGGATCTTCCATTGCCTTAATGAATATAATGCTAGTTTCAGTTACAGAACGCACAAGAGAAATAGGGGTACGTAAAGCCTTAGGGGCAAAACGATCGACCATATCATTACAATTTTTAATCGAGACCATTGTTATTGGACAGCTGGGGAGTCTTTTAGGAATTCTTTTAGGACTATTAACGATAGGCGCACTTGCCTATGGTTTTGATACTGACTTTGAGCTTCCCGTAGGAGCGATGATTTACGCTACCATTGTAACCTTTCTAGTGGCACTTGCTGCTGGGGCCTACCCTGCTACAAAAGCTGCGAAACTTGATCCTATTGAGAGTTTGAGATATGAGTGACCTTAGTAGACATTAGCATTTGGCGAAAACAAGTTTTTCGAATTTTATGACCAAATTGATCGTACCATTTTAAGACTTTTCTGAATATGCCTTCTATAGCTTTATAGGAAGCTTGGCTCAAGTGACTTCAAATAGTATGAAAACGCTACGTACCTGAATTAAACATTAAACACAAAAAAAAGAACAGGCGGGGGCTCTGTTCTTTTTTAGTTGAATGGGTTAAGATATGGGGACCTTAACACAATAGTAGGTTAGTTACACAACAAATATATATGAGACAAAAGTATCTCACAAATATTTAGCGCTCTTTATCTTATTTATATGTTTTTAATCGTGATTTATCCCTTTTTATTTAAAAAAACCTCAGAGATGTTAAAAGTAAACTTTTAGATTTTCGTATTAAAAAAACGGGCTAGCCCCCGCTAAGCCCGTAATTTTGATAATCTGATTTATTAAGAAATAAGCCAGTCATCGTAAATAAAACATACATAGCAAAGATAGTGGGTTTATTCCTACAAGACAAAAATTATAGCGCTTTATCTCCTTTTTTAACATTTTAACCGACTAAATAACGTTTATCCACCACATGTGGATAAAAATTGATCATCTACTCTAAACCTTGTTTTGACTTGGAAAAAGAAATGTCTAAATATCTAATAGTGTTACTTGATTATTTGAAGACCAGCTTTGCAATGATATTATTTCCACTTGCGAAGGCAACAGAGTCATTCACAAACTCTAGCGCATAAAATCCTTGGTCACTTAGGTCTGACCAGTCTATACCTCTATTTGAGGAATACGAAATCCCAGGACTCCCAACAGCTATTAATCCATGACCTTTAGTTCCCGGCACAAATTTCACCGAAGAACGATATCCTGGCCCTCTGCCATTACTGAGCAGTTGCCAGGTTTTCCCTCCGTCCTCGGTAATAGCTTTATTTCCTTCATTAAAATCTTTATCCTCCCAATTACCACCAAAAATCACCCCTAGATTTTCATCATAAAAATCGACGCTGTAAATACCGGTCATCGTTTGGCCTTGTATGATAGGTGTATTATACACTTCCCAAGTTGCTCCTTTATTTTTACTATGAAATACTCTCGCCTTTTTTCCGCCACTTACCATCCATACATGATCGTTATAGATTGCTATGTTACTGTTACTAGCGGCAAAAGCCGCTTCGCCTTCATGTACTTCTGGCAAGATCTCACAAGAAAGTTTTTGCCAAGTTTTTCCTCCGTCTGTGGTTTTAATTATAGATAGACACGTATCAGTAGGGTCACCCATAGCGATACCCTCATTCTCATCGAAGAACGCCATAGAATCGTAAAATACCTTTTTATTTTCTTCAACATATACTTCGGTCATTTTTGTAACCCCCTTATTTATGTGGTCTATTTTGTATAAGACCGCTGGGGTTTCTATACTCAGCACAAATACTGATGTCGCTGTTTTTGAAATTGCTCTAAAATTCAAGATGGAATCTTGGTATTTTATAGTAGCTAGTTTAGGTGTTGTTCCATCTATAAGCCCTACAACACCCCTGTTGGCAGCAAACCAAACGGTATTTTCATCCATTGGCACAATGGCACGAATACTCAAACTATCAGTAAAGACAGGTATAATTTTCACTTCTGAAAATGGAACATCTTTGGAGTTTAGGCAGGAAATCGCACACCCAACAAACAATAAATAAAGCAAGTATTTCATGATCATAATTTTACTCAAAAATAACAAAAGAAACTAGTGAATGATTACCTTTGCGGCTTAATTTAAACTATGAGATTACACCGCAATCTGGTATTTGCAACCATTGACTCGCTTCACCTTATTTTTAATGAAGGAAAGCAAGCTGATAAAGTTTTAAAAAACACCCTTAAACTTGATAAACGTTGGGGCTCCAGAGACAGAGGATTTATTGCAGAAACAACCTACGACATTGTGCGATGGAAGCGATTGTATGCAGAAATTGCAGATGTAAACGAACCATTTGACCGTACTAATCTTTTCCGTTTATTTACGGTTTGGGCGACATTACGCGGAATTAAAATTCCAGATTGGCCACAATTTGAAAGCACCCCTACACGACGCATCAAAGGTAGATTTGACGAATTATCAAAAATTAGAAAAATACGCGAGTCTATTCCAGATTGGTTAGACGAAGTAGGATCAAAAGAACTCGGTAAAAAATGGGATAAAGAATTAGCTGCATTAAACCAATTAGCACCAGTGGTATTAAGAGTTAACACGCTAAAGTCTAACGTTCTAGAGGTTAAAAATCAATTAGCAGATTTAGATGTAGAAACCACCGCCGCCAAAGGAGTCCCTAATGCACTCGTTTTAAAAGAACGCTCAAATGTATTTACAACAGATGCTTTTAAAAATGGCTGGTTTGAAGTACAGGATGCAAATTCGCAAAAAGTAGCAATTATGCTAGATGCTAAGCCAGGACAGCGCATCATAGATGCCTGTGCAGGTGCCGGAGGGAAAAGTCTACATATTGCAGAGATGATGGAGAATAAAGGACAACTGATTTCGCTAGATATCTACGAAAGCAAATTAAAAGAACTCAAAAGACGTGCAAAACGTAATGGTGCTTTTAACATAGAAACCCGAGTTATTGACACGACAAAAGTGATCAAAAAACTACACGGTACAGCAGACAAGGTATTAATAGATGCGCCTTGCTCAGGATTAGGTGTTCTTAAAAGAAACCCAGATACCAAGTGGAAAATGCAGCCAGACTTTTTAGATAGAATCCGTACACTACAGCAACAGCTTTTACGTGATTATTCAAAAATGGTTAAAGAGGATGGCGAATTTATGTACGCAACTTGTTCTATTTTACCTTCAGAAAATGAGTTACAAGTAAAGGAGTTTCTTGCTTCTGAAGAAGGTGCTACTTTCGAAATTAAGAAAGAAAATAAAGTTTCCCCTAGTGCCACCGGTTTTGACGGTTTTTACATGGCACTTATGAAGAGAAAAAAGAAGTAGTACCGCTCCGCTAAAATATGTAAGACTGAAAAAATAAAAACATGAAAAAATTAGTGCTACTTCTACTCCTTCCTTTACAGGTTGTTTTAAGTCAACAACCCTATTATGATGATGTAGATCTTAACTTAACAGGTCAGGATTTATATTTTGAGCTACAGCAGAAAATAAGCAGCGCAAGTGGATCCTTCAATTATGGAGATGTGAAGTTGGCGTTTTTTGAAATGGATAACAACCCAGAAAACGGTAGTGATGTCTTACTCATTTATGGTTACAACGATGGTGATGGTAGCTGCACTACCGACAGAAGTCGCAACAAACAAGCCTTTGGCGGCGCCAATTGTGAGTATAATAGAGAACACACCTTTGCTCGCTCTAACACAAACCCGACTATGGGAGATGTGAATAATGGCACTACAGGAATTGGCGCTGACCCACAAAACCTAAGACCTAGTGACCAACAAGCAAACAACAATAAAGGGAATAAAAAATTTGCCGAGGGTTCTGGCAACGCAGGTGATGTTACCAGCGGTAACTGGTATCCTGGAGATGAATGGCGTGGAGATGTAGCTCGTATCTTAATGTATATGTACACTCGTTATGGCGATAGATGTATCCCATCATTACAAGCGGTTGGATCCTTAGAACCAGGCACAGATATGATGCAAATCTTATTGCAATGGAATGCTGAAGATGAAGTGAGTGCACTTGAAATACAACGGAATCCTTACCTAGAGCAAGCCTACGGAAATAGAAACCCATTTATAGATCAACCACAACTAGCTACCATCATCTGGGGTGGACCAGAAGCGCAAGATATTTGGGCGACCGCTGGAGTGAATGATATCCCTGTAAAAGACTTTTCTGTATTCCCTAACCCTACTTCAGAAATACTCTGGATTGAAAGTACGTCTCAAGCAATTAACACTGTTAGTTTATATGATGGGCAAGGAAAACAAGTAGTCACAACTGATTATACCGCTTCACAAGGAATTGACGTAAGCAAATTCTCTACGGGAATTTATTTCTTGAGAATTGAGAATGAGGCTGGAGTTGTTACAAAGAAGGTGGTTATAAAATAATCTATACTTGATTCTATTATTCTTACTGCACTTAAAACTGAATTGAAGATATTTAAAATCGCGCTCGCATTTTCACTACTATAGAATTGGTGTTTTTTTGTGCAACTTTTTACGATCCTGTCTAGGGTTTTCATTGATTCAAGATTATCCCATACATTGGATCCTAGTAGTTCTCACACTGATTTTACGGGAATTAAACTACACTTCTTTTGGGAAAAACACCCAACTCGAAATCAAAAAAAAATTCAACTTTTCTAATAGTATTTTTAGGCATCCTCGAGTTGTGGTTATGGCTGCTCAACAAAAAAGAGTTCAAACAGATTGAAACGGCTTGTAACAAAAAAAGACAATCATTATGATTGTCTTTTTTTGTTTTAATATAATTAAATTAATCTTTAAAATGCATAAATGACTGCTTTGCTAGCAGTATTTCTTCTGTCTCTACATTATCTTCATCGGGTACACAACAATCTACTGGACATACTGCCGCACATTGTGGCTCATCGTGAAAACCTTTACACTCTGTACATTTATCTGCAACAATATAGTAAATTTCATCACTTACTGGTTCTTGAGTCTCTGTTGCGTCCACTGCCTTCCCGTTAGGCAAAACGAGATTTCCTTCTAGGTCTGTTCCGTCTGCATATCGCCAGTCATCAGCCCCTTCATAGATAGCCGTATTAGGACATTCTGGTTCGCAAGCTCCACAGTTAATACATTCGTCTGTTATTATAATCGCCATCGGGTTTCTTTTTCTATTTTTGTACAAATTTAATGCCTTAAACCCGCAACTCCAAACTATGGTGCCATTACAACAAAGAATTAACGCTTTCACAACATTAGGCGAGCAACTAGGGAGACTTACAAAAGAAAAGTCTGAAGCGTACCATACACTCATTGGCACAGCAAATGCCCACAATGGCTGGTTCACAGAAGAAAATATTGTCTTTGCATTAGAAAATTGGTCATCAGCATTAACACAAAAGAACCTGACATTGTGGACTGACAAATATTCCTTTACCGAAAGTGTTCCAAAAACCATTGCTATTGTGATGGCAGGGAATATCCCACTCGTAGGATTTCACGATTTTTTATCAGTTCTTATTTCTGGAAACCACATTCAAGCAAAAATGTCTTCTAGTGATGCTATATTATTGACACACATAACGAAGCTATTAACAACGATAGAACCTTCTTTTAAAAAAGCTATCACTTTTACCAAAGAAAAGTTAGAAAACTTTGACGCAGTGATTGCTACGGGAAGCAACAACACGGCAAAGTACTTTGATCACTATTTTAATAAGTACCCAAACATTATTCGTAAAAACAGAAACAGTGTTGCTGTCATTACCGGTAAAGAATCGAAAGAACAAATGGAAGCATTGGCAGATGATATCTTCAGGTATTTTGGATTGGGATGTCGGAATGTTTCAAAAGTATATTTTCCTGAGGAGTATAATTTAGATCACTTTTTTAATGCGATGTTCTCCTGGAAAGAAGTGATTAACAATCATAAGTATATGAACAACTATGATTATAATAAAGCGGTTTATTTAATGAGCAATATTAAATTATTGGATAACGAATTTATGCTCTTGAAAGAAGATGAAGGGTTCTCTTCTCCTATTTCGGTGGTGATGCTAGAGCGTTACACAACGCTTTCTGAGGTACAATCAAAACTAACCATGCAAGCAGAACATATACAAGCAGTTGTTGGAGATTGTGGAATGGAAAACGAAGTGGGCTTTGGTGTGGCTCAGACTCCTACGCTTTGGGATTATGCTGATGGGGTAGATACGTTGGAATTCATTCTTGCGTTGTAAAATTTGTATTTTGACCAACCTAAAATTATCAAACTCTTAAAATTCCTGAGGCAAATTGCCGCCAAATTATCATATTCACATTGTTAACTTAATTGGATAACTTAAGAGGGCTTTTACTTAATTCTTCTTAGGTTTTTAGCATCTTTGCATCTTGCAAAAAGGAAGTGCGTTTTTGGCTGATGGCAGTCCTTTTTGGAGCAATACAGATATACATAAAAGAATTCACAAAATGAAGAAGCACAATTTTAGCGCAGGGCCTTGTATTTTACCACAATCGGTTTTAGAAAAAGCATCACGAGCCGTCATCAATTTTGACAATCTCGATCTATCGTTGATAGAAATATCACATAGAAGTAAATCTTTTATAAACGTAATGGAACGGTCACAAGACCTCGCTTTAGAACATCTTGGTCTTCAGAATAAAGGGTACAAAGCTTTGTTCTTACAAGGTGGTGCAAGTCTAGAATTCTTGATGGTTGCCTATAACTTATTAGAGAAAAAAGCGGGATATCTAGATACTGGAACTTGGTCTGATAAGGCGATTAAAGAAGCAAAATTATTTGGAGAGGTTGATGTCGTTGCTTCCTCTAAAGACACTAATTACAACCAAATACCAAAAGATTTTACAGTGCCTTCTGGTTTAGATTATTTTCACCTTACGAGTAACAACACCATTTTTGGAACACAAATAAATAACTTTCCAGAAGTTGATTGCCCTTTAATATGTGATATGAGTAGCGATATTTTTTCGCGTGTACTAGATTTTAGTAAGTTTGACTTAATCTATGCCGGTGCCCAGAAGAACATGGGACCTGCTGGAACTACGCTAATCGTGGTGAAAGAAGATATTTTAGGAAAGGTATCGAGAGTCATCCCTTCTATGTTAGATTATAAAGTACACCTAAGCAAGGATAGTATGTTTAATACACCTGCTGTGTTTCCTGTGTACGTATCGATGTTGACTTTAGAGTGGTTAAAAGAAATGGGGGGCGTAGCAAACATGGAAAAGAACAATAATAAAAAGGCCGCACTGCTTTATAGCGAGATAGATCGCAATCCTTTATTTAAAGGCTTTGTAGCAAACAAAGAAGATCGTTCTAAGATGAATGCAACTTTTACTTTACAAAACGAAGAATATAAAGAAACTTTTGATACGATGTGGACGGCAGCCGGCATTAATGGATTAGGCGGTCACAGAAGTGTGGGTGGGTATCGCGCATCTATGTATAATGCTTTGCCAATAGAAAGTGTGCAGATTTTAGTCGATGTAATGCAAGAGTTGGAGAAAAAAGTGCTAGAGGTAAAATAAATAATAGCTTTCAGTTTTCGCGAAAATATTAATGATACCGAATAAGAGTCCAATAGAAATAAATAACTACGAAGCAGAATAAATAAAAATATGAAAGTACTAGCAAATGATGGTGTTTCTCAATCTGGAATTGACGCCTTAGAAAAAGCAGGATTCGAAGTAATCACAACGAAGGTTGCACAAGAGCAACTAGAAAGTTTTATTAATGAAAATCAAGTAAACGTACTTTTGGTGCGCAGTGCAACAACGGCGCGTAAAGCCTTAATCGATGCATGTCCTTCTTTAAAGATTATAGGACGCGGTGGTGTTGGCATGGACAATATTGATGTAGAGTATGCTAGAGAGAAAGGATTAAAAGTGATTAACACACCCGCAGCCTCTTCTTCTTCTGTTGCTGAGTTAGTGTTCGCTCACCTTTTTGGTGGGGTTCGTTATTTATATGATGCCAACAGAAATATGCCTCTTGATGGGGATTCTAAGTTTAAAGATCTCAAGAAAAACTACGCAAAAGGTAGTGAGTTACGTGGGAAGACTTTAGGGATTATTGGATTTGGTCGTATAGGACGAGAAGTGGCAAAAATTGCTTTAGGTTGCGGTATGAAGGTAATCGCTAGTGATAGCTTTGTGGGCGAAGCAGACATCAAGCTAGACTTTTATGATGGTCAAACAATAACGCTAAAGATTAAAACCGAGCCTGTTTCAGAATTAATACAACACAGTGACTTTATTACCTTACACGTTCCTGCACAAAAGAATTATGTAATTGGTAAAGCAGAAATTGCAAAAATGAAAGATGGAGCTGCTATTATAAATGCAGCAAGAGGTGGCGTGATTGACGAAATAGCATTAATTGAAGCTTTAGACAGTGGTAAGTTATCTTTTGCAGCCTTAGATACTTTTGAGAAAGAACCAACTCCTGCCGTTAAGGTATTAATGAACGAGAGAGTATCTTTAAGTCCACACATAGGTGCCGCTACAAATGAAGCACAAGATAGAATTGGAACAGAGCTTGCCGATCAAATTATTGAAATCCTCCAAAACTAGAATTACTACAAATTAGGATTATACCCGGAAAATTAATCTATTTTTAGCGTACAACTTAAAACAGTTAAATTATGAAACTTCTTTTATCTCTAATCGTGGGGCTTTTTGTTTTCACGAGTATTGCCCAAGTAACCAATGAAGGTAAACCGCTCAGTTGGAAACTAAATATCGATCAAGATATAGCAGCTAAGAAGCTTCCTACTTTTGATATCGGAGCAGTTAGAGCAGAAGACGCTTTAGACGATGGACAATTTGAAAAACCCTGGCGTTTTGGGTTTATGCACAGTGTAGACTTTGGCTTTATAGATGGGCAATGGACTATGCTAGAAAACGGAGACCGAATTTGGAGGTTATTAATTAGTTCGCCAAATGCATTATCTCTCAATTTCATATTTGACGACTTCTACCTTCCAGAAGGCGCTTCTATCTTTCTATACAATAACGACAAGAGCGACTTATTAGGGGCATATACACCTGCTCAAAATCAAGATAGCGGTATGCTTGGGACTTGGCTTGTTCAAGGAGACAAGATATGGATCGAATATTTTGAACCAGCTGAAGTTAGTGGACAAGGTAGATTACATATTGCAAAAGCGACCCACGGATATCGTAATGCGGAAACCTTTAATGCAAGTAAAGGATTAAATGATTCTGGAGATTGCAACTTAGATATTGATTGTCCTATAGGCACTGACTGGGAAGATCTTAAAAATTTAAACAAACGCGCTGCAGGAATCTTACTTTCTGGAGGTAGTGGCTTTTGTTCTGGAGCTCTTATTAACAATACTCAAAACGATGGGACTCCTTATTTCTTAACTGCCAATCACTGTTATAGTAACCCTGCGGCTTGGTCTTTCCGATTTGGTTGGATTAGTCCTAACCCAGTTTGTGCAGCTACTACAAACAGTTCTAATGGCCCTACAACAATGACCTTAAGTGGTGGTACCTTGCGCGCTAGAAATGCGGGCTCAGATTTTTGTCTTGTAGAAATCAATCAACCTATTCCAGCAGATTGGAATCGTGTTTGGGCTGGATGGGATAAAACAGATAATTTTCCAATCTTTCAAGTAGGAATACACCATCCATCTGGAGATGTAATGAAAATCTGTAGAGATGACGACCCTGCTACAAAAGAAGTCAACGGTGGCGCACAGACTTGGGAAATCGTTGGTGGAGGAAGTGAAGGGGGCTGGGAACTAGGAGTAACAGAACCAGGTTCATCTGGATCTCCATTATTTGATCAAAATGGTAGAATTATAGGTCAACTATTTGGTGGTGGCGCTGCCTGTGCAGGCACTATTGATAATGGGGCACTTGATTACTACGGCCGTTTAGGAGTTTCTTGGGATGGTGGTTCCGCTGCTACCCGACTTAGAGATTGGCTAGATCCAAGTGGTTCAGATCCTGATACGTTAGATAGTTTTCCCCCTCTTGAAGTATTTGCCTTAGACGCTGCTGTAGGAGCAACTATTCCAGCATTAGATTGTGGAGATAACACTACAAATCCTATAATTACATTAACTAATTTTGGGATGAATGACATTACTGCTGCTACAATTACCTGGAACATTGATGATGGAGCAGAGGCTATGATAAATTTCTCTGGTACTTTGTCACAAAATGAATCTGAAGACTTTGATCTTGGAGAAATAGTATTCACTCCAGGTTCACACATACTTAACGCAACATTAGACGCGGTAAATGGCGCTGATGACGACAACAACACTAATGATGCAGCATCAGATCAAATAGAAGTGGGTGTAGGTTATGAAACTACGCAAATGCATTTTTCTCTTTTAACTGATGATTATGCAGAGGAAACTTCTTGGGAGTTTAGAACATTATCAGGAACCATAATTGATTCTTTTGGTCCATACACGGCGACAGTAGATGACAACACTGTTTTTGAATATGACTTTGATGTAGATGGAAACGAATGTTATGTATTAGAGATTTTTGATGAGTTTGGTGATGGAATCTGTTGTGATTTTGGGGAGGGTTCTTATAGCCTAACTACAGATGACAATATGGTAGTCGTTTCTGGTGGAGAATTTGGATCAAACGAAGCAACAGAAATGTTAGTCTCAGGAGAACTAGGAGTTAACGAGATCTCTTTTTCAAATATCAATATGTACCCTAACCCAACAACAAGTTTAGTCACGATCGAACTAGGAAACACGACAGGTTCCTTTTCTTATAGTATGGTAAACACGCTAGGGCAAGAAATTGGAACGGGTGATCTGAATAAAAGTAAAACGGTTGTAGATATACAAAATCTATCTTCTGGGATCTACTTCGTTTTAGTAAATGACACATTTACTAATCGCTCAAAAACGCTTAAATTAATTAAAAATTAATAATATAAATTAAATCTTCATTTTTAAAATCCACGTGCTTTGCACGTGGATTTTAACATGGTGCCAAAAACTCCTTATATAAAGATTTAAGTTTTAAATTTTTAGCCAACTAAATGGAGTGCGCGTGTTTTTTATTTTTTTTGTATATTCCCTACGTAACTATATAAAAAATCAAATGGCTTCAATTTTAGATTTATTAAACTCAGATATGGGTCGTCAACTCATTAGTGGTGCAAGTGCACAAACAGGGCAATCTCCAGATAAAACAGCGAGTGTACTAAGCATGGCATTACCTGCAATACTAGGGGCCATGCAGCGTAATGCAGCTTCACCTAAGGGTGCAGAAAGCTTGAACAATGCATTATCAGACACGCGTCACGATGGATCTCTATTATCAAGCCTAGGAGGACTCCTTGAAGGCAGTAGCGCAGACACTTCATTCATGAATGAAGGAGCAGGAATCTTAAAACACGTCTTAGGTGGTAATCAAGGGCGCGTAGAACAGAATATAAGTAGTAATAGCGGTGTGGATGCTAACTCGGTAGGACAAATTATCAAAATGGCAGCGCCTATTTTAATGAATGTTCTTGGGAGCCAAAAACGTAAAGATAACGTAGACCAAAATGATATAGGTGGTTTATTAGGGTCAGTATTAGGACAAAATAGTAATAATGACCAATCACTAATTGAAACTCTTCTAGATGCAGATGGCGATGGCAGCATCATTGACGACGTAGCAGGAATGGTACTTGGTGGCGGAAAGAAGAAAAGCGGCGGACTAGGCGGATTGCTTGGTGGTCTTTTAGGAGGGAAATAATATTCCAAACAAATAAAAAAGTCTTTGGGATTGTGAGCAGATACTTTGCTTCATTTCCTAAAGACTTTTTTTTAGTTAAAGAAATTGGACTTTTACAAGTATGAAATGATAATATCGTATTTTTATAAAAATTAAACAAATGAAATATCTTCTTACGTTTTTAATTTTTGTTTTGCTCATGGCGAGCTGTGATGCCAATAAGGCTATAACCAAAGATCCAAATGTAAATATGGGTCTTGAAAATGACACCATCCGGATTGCAAATGATGATCTTGAGTATGAAATACTCATCATCGATCCAGGCTTCAATTCTTTTATACTCACCCAACCACCAAGAGGTCATTATGGGTTAATATATTTGGAAAATAAAAATAGAAATTTTGTATTAGAATATAATAATAGAGCCCGTAACCCGCAACAATTTGATTTTAACTTATATCCACAATCTATAGATTATAATTATGGAACCCCTTATGGGTATGAGGTGAATTACATGCTCTACAACTACTTTAGGTTTTTTATGCAGAAGTATAACCAGAAATTCCCCGGAGGTAGATAGTGAAGTCATTTAACTCGCTACTTTTACCTGCAAATTTCATATCTTGCGCCCTAATTTTGTCTTTTTCAGATACGATAGCTATCGCCGAAATAAATAAAAAAGACTCCATTGAAATATAAAAGCCGAAATTTTCGGTTGCAAAGAAAAAAATTAAATGTCTTCAATGAAGAAACTCAAAGAACGCTGGAATATTACCAGCAACTGGCAATTAACCGTAATTTTAATAGTATTCGCACTAACAGGAAGTTCTGCAGCTAAGTTTGCGGCTCCGTTGACAGAATTAATTGGGATTAAGAGTGAAATGGGATGGTATATTTACTGGCCCGTTCGCATTCTTATTATATTCCCCATATATCAAGTGCTGCTTGTTTTTATGGGATGGCTTTTTGGCGAATTCAGGTTCTTCTGGGAGTTTGAGAAAAAGATGCTGCGTCGAACTGGATTAGGATTTTTAATCAAGTGATAATAAAAGTACAAAAAATTAAGTAATAAAATTTCAGCAGTCTTTCTGTTGCTACTTTTTTCATTGCCTATTTTTACTCAAGTTTCACATGTACTTAGTGATCATAACCATCTCATCTGTTTTGATTTAACTGCGCATATACACAAGACAGAAAAGACTGTTACATCCGTGATTTTCATTTAGTACCATTTTCATTTAATATACTAGCGTTTTCTCGCTAGAATTTAGCTTCTCCTGCTTCAAAACAACCCTCTTTCTTTCAGCAATATTTTGATTCAAAATTGCTGCTTACCTCCGGACAGATGTACCCAACTAGTGTATCATAATTTTCGTTCTGCTTTTTTAAACTTAAAATTATGATCATTTGTATTCAAAAATATATGTATAGATCGCTATACTTTTTGGTATCTCGCTATCTGCTCAAAACTCAATAAATGGTGTCGTAACACACGTAAACAATCAACTCATTAACAACGCAACTGTCTATTTTCCCTAACTGGGAATTGGAACCCTTACAGATTTTGACGGCGCATATTCTTTAAGCAACATTACTAATGGAGCGCCTAAAATCGTGATTTCGGTATTAGGCTATCAGAGCATTTTAGAAAAAAAAATTTTTATTTCGGAAATAATATCGCGTGACTTTCATTTAACAGAAAAAGCCTTAGAGATGGAGGAGGTAATTATCTCAACACCTTCTCACAAGTTACAAGGCGATAATGTGATGAAAGTAGAACGTATTTTTGCTCAATTTTAAAACGTGAAGGCGCTATTAATTTATCAAACAGTATTACTTCTGTTCCAGGCGTGGAAGCATTTAGTGTTTGCCTTGCATTAGGGAAACCCGTGATTAGAAGGCCTTGCTCAAATAGGGTTTTAACGCTTTCAAAAGGTGTGTGATTCAAGAATCAAAAGTTTGGTGATGAGCACGGTCTGGGTGTTTCTGGTAACGGGGTAGAAATATTAATTTGCAAATCGGGCTGAATATTTAATTAAAAAAGCCCTTTTATAAAAATATAAAAGGGCTTTTTTAATTAGTACTGAATTCGTTATTAGTTTATTTCTACTTCTACCGTCTGCGGTATCTTTACTTTCTCCCTTTTCCATGCAAAAGTGTAAATCCACATTAGCGTGAACGTTGGGATAAAATCTGTTATCGGTAAAATCTCTTCTACAAATACCACAATCGATGCTATTTTACCAGCTTCTCCGTCGTACATATCTCGCATTTTTTTTGCAGCATATGGCGCCCAAAGTATATCTAAAAAAGGACCAATAACTGGAATCGCCATCGAGAGCATCCCAATAGCATCAAAAAGCAATCCTTTTTTTAAAATTGAATATTTATTTGTAACCATAGCCTTGTTTTATAGTTTGTTATACAACTAATAAGGCAAGAAGTGTACCAAAAAGCATTATGATAAGCTGCTACTAATGAGCTTTAAAAACTCAGTACGCGTTTCTATTTTTTCAAATTGACCTCTAAAACCGGAGGTTGTGGTAACGCTGTTCTGCTTCTGCACACCACGCATCATCATGCACATATGTGACGCCTCAATTACTACAGCGACCCCTTCTGGCTTTAGAGTATCGTTGATGCATTCTAGAATGTCATGAGTCAAGCGTTCTTGAACTTGTAATCTTCTAGCAAACACATCTACAATGCGCGGTATTTTACTCAATCCTACAATGTGCCCATTAGGTATGTATGCAATATGCGCCTTCCCAAAAAACGGTAAGATATGGTGCTCACACAAGGAGTATAACTCAATGTCTTTTATGACAACCATATCATGATAATCTTCTGCAAACATAGCGCTACGTAAGATTTCTGCGGGATCTTCGCAGTGACCAGAAGTTAAAAACTGCATCGCCTTTGCCGCACGTTCTGGTGTTTTCACAATACCTTCACGAGTAACGTCCTCCCCTATTCCTTTAAGTATTTTACTAAAGTTTCCCTTAAGCTCTTCTGTAACTTGCTCGTCATATTCTTCAAAATATTTGTATGATCCCATTAGGCTTGTTTTAGTTTTTCTGAATAATATTTTTTAATCTTATCTATTTTCGGCACAATTAAAAACTGACAGTAAGGTGCGCTTTTATTGTTATTATAATATTCATGATGGTCAATCCCTGCGTAATAAAAGACACCTAACGGTGATACTTCGGTTACAATATCATTTTCAAAAACAAGTGCATCACTCAGTTGATTTATAAAATCCAGGGCTTGGTTCTTTTGCATTTCCGAAGTATAAAAAACAGCACTTCTATATTGCGTACCTCTATCATTAGCCTGCTGGTTTAAGGTTGTTGGGTCGTGCGTCGCAAAAAACACCTCAAGTAATGTCGCATAAGATACAACAGAAGGATCAAAGGTAACTTCTATTCCTTCTGCATGGCCCGTTACTCCCATACAAACTTCTCGATACGCCGGGTTTTTTATGTGCCCGCCTGTATACCCAGAAACCACTTTATGTACACCATCAAAACGCTGAAACACCGCCTCGGTACACCAAAAACAACCCGCAGCAAATACGGCTATTTCATTATTATTCTCCATATAAATACAAAAATACGGTATTAAACAATTGCTTCTGAAATGCGCTTGGTTTTAACTTATTATTAATACAGATACCAATAAGTATATGTAGCTTTGTTACCCTCCAAAAAAATAAAGATTAGATCTAAACTATCCTACTTGCAATGAAGCTTATCGCATATTCTTTTATTTTTTTATTCTCTCTGAGCACACTCGCACAAGATAAAAAAACAATAAACGCAACTCGAATAAACAATGCGCCAAAAATTGATGGTATACTAGATGATGATATTTGGGGTGAGATTATTAAGTATACAAATTTTCAAATGCTTGAGCCTGGTATAGAAGGAGAAATAAGCGAAGACTTTGAAACAGAAATCCAATTTGCATATGATGGCAAAGCTGTTTATATAGCCGGATATATGTATGATCCGGATCCTTCTTTAATGATTAGCGAGCTTAGACAACGAGATGACTTAGGCGGACAGGCAGATTTATTTACGCTAGGACTGAATACCTATAATGACGGAATAAACGAAACACGCTTTGGGATCACGAGTGCCGGTACCATTGTAGATACTAAAATTTCACAGAATAATGAAGATCTAGGTTATAACGTAGTCTGGGAAGGAAGAACATCTCAAGATGAGAAAGGGTGGTATGCTGAGTTTAAGATACCCTATAATGCTTTGCGTTTTCCAGAAGTGACCATGCAAGACTGGAGTCTTAATTTTTATAGAAAAATACGCCGCATTAACGAAACACATTCTTTTAGCCCTATAAATAATCAAGTAGGGCAACAAACATTATATAATGCTACTATTATTGGCGTGCAAAATATAGATCCTCCAGTACGACTAACACTATTTCCATTTGCCCAGGCAGTAGTAGGGTCTTTTGATGGAGAAACGAGTACCAATTTTTCTGCAGGGATGGATGTTAAATATGGTTTGAGTGATAGTTTTACACTAGACGCAACACTTATTCCAGATTTTGGGCAAGCGGCTTTTGACAATGTAACCCTAAACCTAGGGCCATTTGAACAAACATTCTCTGAGCAACGCCCATTTTTTACTGAAGGTATTGAGCTCTTTAACAAAGGAAATATCTTTTTTTCAAGAAGAGTTGGTGGTACTCCTTCAGGGACTGTGGACGATCTATCAGACAATGAAGAAGTAAGTGTTTTTCCAGATAGTGTAAACCTATTGAATGCCGTCAAGATTTCTGGAAGAACGAAAGACCAGCTCGGTGTGGGCTTTTTTAACGCCATCACAGAAAAGACGTACGCTACCGTAGAAAATACTTATACAGGCACCCTAAGAGACGTTCTCGTAGAACCATTGACTAATTACAATGTATTTGTACTTGACCAACAGTTTAATAACAACTCCAGTATTTCTTTAATCAATACCAACGTTACGCGAGAAGGTAGTTTTAGAGATGCAAATACTACGGGGCTTGTTTTTGATGTATCTGATAAGGAGAACACCTTTAACACTTCCGGCCGGGCTATTATGAGCAATGTACATCACGCAGATGGCTTTCAGCAAGGAGTACAAACTGAGTTTAATCTAGCACGTACAAAAGGAAATATTAGATGGAGAGTGGCACATGATTTTGCAAATAAAACATTTGACATTAATGACTTAGGGGTCAACTTTAGAAATAACTTCAACAACTTTGAGGCCGGAATAAAGTATAAAATTTTTGAACCAACAAAAACTTTTAATAGTTATAGATTCGGGTTTACGTATCGTCATAAAAGGCTGTATGATCCTAATATAGGTACAGGAAATAGTTATGACTTCGATCATTTCTTCATCCTGAAATCACGCTTCGCCTTTGGAGGTGGTTTATTTTATCGCGCAGAGCGAGATGACTATTTTGAACCTAGGGTTGCCGGAAAATTTGTAGCATTTGAGAGCAGACAAGGAGGGAGAGCTTTTATCTCTTCAGATTATCGCAAACAATTTGCAATTGATATTAATATAAACCACGATTGGTCTGCTGATGGACCTCAGAAAAATTATTCTTTTAGAGCATCCCCAAGGTATCGCTTTTCAGATAAGTTACTTGTAGTATACTCTATCGATATGTCTTGGCGCAATAATCAGTTTGGGTATATAGATAATACAGATACAGATGTGTTTTTTGGTCAACGAGATATAAAAAGTATGGAGAATAGTATAAGAGCTAGTTATAATTTTGACCCCTTTAAAGCACTTAGTTTACGTTTCAGGAATTTCTGGACCACGGTCAATTATGACGACGCTGTTTTTTTTAGCCTCAATGATGATGGCACGCGGAATGTAACTGAGTATGACATTTCAGAAAACGACCCGAATACAAATTTTAATATCTGGAACTTAGACCTTAGCTATCGCTGGCGTTTTGCTCCAGGTAGTGAGGCGTCTTTATTGTACCGTAATCAAATTTTTAATTTTGATGAACTATCTGATATCGGCTATTCAGAAAGTTTAAGTAATCTATTTGCGCAACCTGTGCAGCATACAGTATCCTTGCGCGTCACCTATTTTATCGATTATAATAATGTAAAATATCTGTTTAAGAAAAGTTCTTAATGTCCTATCTATTTTGCTGGGCAATGTTTAATCTTTACTTTCGTTTATTAACCTAGCGTATGATTACAGTAGAAAACATTCATAAATATTACGGAGACCTTCACGTATTAAAGGGAGTCGATTTACACATAAAAAAAGGAGAGATTGTTTCTATCGTAGGAGCCTCTGGAGCAGGAAAAACTACGTTGCTTCAAATACTGGGAACACTAGACACCTTTTCTCAGGGTAATTTATCAATAAATAAAACTTCTTTAACCTCTATTAATAGTAAGGAACTAGCACGTTTCAGAAATGAAAATCTTGGATTTATTTTCCAATTTCATCAATTACTTCCTGAGTTTACAGCATTAGAAAACGTATGTATTCCTGCCTTCATAAAAAAAACTCCTAAAGCAGCAGCAGAAAAAAGAGCTAAAGAATTACTGGCTTTTTTAGGACTATCGCATCGCGAGAGTCATAAACCTAATGAGCTTTCTGGTGGAGAACAGCAGCGTGTAGCAGTAGCTAGGTCGCTAATTAACAATCCTTCTATAATTCTTGCAGATGAGCCTAGTGGTAACCTAGATAGCGAAAGTGCTGAAAATCTGCACAATCTCTTTTTTAAGTTACGGGATGAGTTTGGGCAAACCTTTGTGATTGTAACTCACAACGAGGATCTAGCAAATATGGCAGACCGCAAATTAGTGATGCAAGACGGTAAGATTGTAAGATAAATGAAACGCGCATTACTCAAAGAATACCTAGACGAAAAAGCAGAATTTTACAACCGCCCACGCTTTATTGGGACAGATCCTATTCAAATACCGCATCGCTTTTCACAAAAAGAAGATATTGAGATTATTGGTTTTTTAATTGCCACCATAGCTTGGGGGAATCGTAAAAGCATCATTAAAAACGGACACTCCCTTTGTGACATTATGGGAAACTCACCCTACGACTATGTTATGGAGTATGATAAAAAAAATGCTTCTCATCTCTCTTTTGTACATCGCACTTTTAATTCCGGAGATCTACATTATTTTTTCTGTGCCTTACAGGATGTGTATAAAAATCAACAAGGTTTAGAATCTGTGTTTTCAAAGCATACTTCGGAAACATCAACACAACCGGCGATTTCTGCCTTTAAAAAGATATTTTTCTCTCTCCCTCATTTGGAGCGAACCGAAAAACACGTGAGTGATCCTTTTAAAAACTCCGCAGCAAAAAGAATCAATATGTATTTACGCTGGATGGTGCGTAAAGACACACACGGTGTCGATTTTGGCATTTGGGACTCCATCTTACCTTCTACCCTTTCTTGCCCATTAGATGTGCATAGTGGAAGAGTCGCGAGAGAATTAAAATTGATAAGCAGAAAACAAAATGATGGTAAAGCTTTGCTAGAGCTTGACACAGCTCTTAGAGTTTTAGACCCTGTTGATCCTGTAAAATATGATTTTGCTTTATTTGGACTCAGCGCGTTCGAGACGTTTTAGTAGATAGTGCCAACAAGTTATGCAAAAGTGTTAAAACTATATTAATAAAATTTCTATTTTTGTCTTACCCAACCGAAATTTATCTAATTAAAAATCAATTATTTACATTCACTTTATGATAAAGCCGGTAATTCCTAATAATGAAATCCAAAGATTAAGGGCGATACGCAGTTATGATATAAGTCCTGTTCAACAAGACAAAGAGTACGATCAGATCACTGATCTTGCCAGAAATATTACTGGAATGCCAATATCTTTAATTTCTGTTGTGGATGAAAACGAGGTTTGGTTCAAGTCCGCAAACGGACTAGACATAAGCTCTAGCGAAAAGAGTCTTTCTTTTTGCAGCTTTGCGGTTGGTAGCGAAGATCCTATTTTTATTATAAAAGATACGAAAATGGACGATAGGTTTAAGCACCACTCTTGCGCTTACGCTGCTGAAAATCCTATTGTTTTTTATGCGGGTGTTTGTTTGATAGACTCAAAAGGATACAAGCTTGGAACACTCTGTGTAATTGACACAAAACCAAATTATTTAACAGAGGTGCAAACTAAAGGGCTAAAGATTTTAGCAAAACAAGTTATAAAACTAGTTGAGCTACATAAAGCGAATAGGCATCTAGAAACGGTTCAGAAAAAATTAGAATCTAAAAACAAAGAATTAAAAAAATTTGCTGGTGTTGTCTCACACGATATGAAAATGCCGCTGGCAAATATTATTTTAACTACAGATATTTTAAAAGCTAAGTATGCAAATATTCTAGATAGTAATGCACTAGAATATTTGAAATACTTAAAACAATCTTCATTTACTTTAAGTGAATATATTACTGGATTATTAGAACACTACGAAAGTGATAACCTAGCTCAAGCGCGTTCTGAGGCATTTGACATTCATCATCTACTAGACAAAATTGTAGATCTATTAAATATTAACATAGAATGTGAGATTCATTTTCCAGAACAGAACATAGATTTAATATGTAATCGTAAAGCTCTTGAACAAGTATTTTTAAACTTGCTAAGGAACAGCATTAAATATAATGATAAAGAAATTATTATTATTAATGTTGATTGCACTGTAAAAGGAAACCATTATTACTTTACAGTGACTGATAATGGTGTTGGTATTCCTGAAGATAAACTGGAAAGTATATTTGAATTGTTTTCTACCATAGGCAACAAGGATAGAAACGGTAAGAAAGGTAATGGAATAGGACTTTCTACTGTTAAAAATATTATAGAAAGCTTAGGCGGCTCTATAATTACAAGCTCAGAAGTAGGGAAAGGCACCACATTTGAGTTCTCAATCAAGCAAATACCATTAATAAACTAGACATTTATTAATGCAGTTACACCTTATCTAGGATCGCTCATAATAATTACTTCTATATTGTAATCTCCTTCAGAGACTTTTTTGATCATGCTTTCTGCTTTTTCTAAAGTCATAGAATATCCAGAAGCACTTCCGTTAGCATTTTCAACTTTCCAAAAGTAAAATCTGTCTTCAGTAAGATCTTCGCTTTCAACAAAATCTATTACAGTCGCGTCCAACAGCGTGTTAACTGAAAATCCAGTGCTTGCATTACTAAATTGCATGCCACATACTAAAATGGCAAATAAAATAATTATTTTATTCATACTGTTAATTTTAGATTTAAATTTGGTATACCTAAAGCTACGATAATTATAATGAATCAGCCTAATTTACTATAACATTAAGTTTTGTAAAGCTTTAAGAGTAAAAATAATGCTCTATATTTTTGGGTATAGCCCAGTAAATGAGCTTGCAGAAAATAGCCGTCCTAACTTTTTTGCCCTAATAGCCACACTAAAAGTCTTAAATCTATTAGCTCCTAAAGGAGATTTAATGTGCGCCAGATAGTATCGAAACATCGGGAGAACTTCGTGGTACAATTTATTTCATAAAGCAAAAGATGAAAATCTTTGAAACGAAAAAGTCTCCCAAAAGGAGACTTAATGTGAGCCCGACAGGATTCGAACCTGTGACCGCCTCCTTAGAAGGGAGGTGCTCTATCCAGCTGAGCTACGAGCCCGTAGCTTTTAGGAGATCAATAAAAGTTTAGTAATAAATAATAGTCGGGGTGGCAGGATTCGAACCTGCGGCCTCCACGTCCCAAACGTGGCGCGATAACCGGGCTACGCTACACCCCGAATGGATTATTATCTCAAGGCGTACTTGAAATACCATTAAGTAATTAGAAAATAGTCGGGGTGGCAGGATTCGAACCTGCGGCCTCCACGTCCCAAACGTGGCGCGATAACCGGGCTACGCTACACCCCGTAAATTTTCTAATTTACTTACTTATTACTTGCGGAGAGACAGGGACTCGAACCCTGGCGACAGTTACCCGTCGACAGATTAGCAATCTGCTCCATTACCACTCTGGCACCTCTCCGTTATTTTAAAGAACTTACAATAAAATTGCGGCTGCAAATGTAGTATTTCGTTTAAGTAAATGCAAACAAATTTATGCTTTTTTCTAGGTTAAATTATAAGGAGCTCCTACTCAGGATACTCTACTCGCAAATGATAGATATTATTAAGCTTCTTTTTAAGAACTTTCTTGATTAATTGAATTTCTTTGAGTGTAATGTTGGCATTTAAAAACTGTCCCTGCTCTAATTGAGAATTAATAATCTTCTCGACAAATGTATCAATTTTACTGGATGTCGGCTCCTTTAAACTCTTACTAGCTGCCTCCACGCTATCTGCCATCATTAATATCGCAGTTTCTTTACTAAAAGGTATTGGCCCTGGATACTTAAAGTCCTCCATATTTGCTTCTCCTTTAGTATCAAGTTCTTTCTTGTAAAAATAATACACTAGGCTGGTTCCGTGATGCGTTCTAATAAAGTCTATCACCCTGTCTGGCAGTTTATGCTTGCGAGCAATTTCAATCCCATTAATTACGTGATCGATAATAATAGCCGCACTTTCCGTTGGGTCAATTTCATTTAACGTATTCACAGAATTCACTTGATTCTCTGTAAACAAAGTAGGATTGGGCATTTTACCTATATCGTGGTACAACGCTCCTACTCTAATCAACATGGAGTTTGCGCCTATCTCATTTGCCGCTGCTTCTGCAAGGTTTGCTACATTTAATGAATGATGAAATGTACCGGGTGCTTTATTTGCTAGCTCCTTTAACAATTTAGTATTGGTGTCGCTAAGCTCTAACAAAGAAACATCTGAAACCAAACCAAAAATCTTTTCGTAAAAATAAATCAAAGGATGCGCAAACAAGGTTGCCAGTCCGCAAAGAATAAAATAACCAAAAGTGGTCCACTCCATCGCTTCTATATTTCCTTCTTGAATTATGAAAAAAGCAAAATACCCAATGATATAAATCATTGTGATCTGCCCTACTGAAATAAACAAGTTAGCTCTTCTGTATAGCTCAGACACGGTGAGTATTGTCACCACACCAGCTATGATTTGCAAGAACATAAACTCAAAGCTATTAGGTACTACAAAGCCTAAAAGCAGAATAGTCAACACGTGCACAAAAAGCCCTAATCTCGGGTCGAAAAACGCTTTTAACATTAATGGCAAAATACACAGGGGCACTACATACACATATTCCGCTCCTATTTCTTTTACTACTATTGTGGTTAGCAACACCATAAGCACCACGTTAAAAAATATAAACGTGACCTTGGTATTGTTTGCATAAATAACAGGTCTGTACTTTTTCAGAAATAAAAAGAGCATTAAGAATACTAATGACACCAGCAAAGTGTAGCCAATAATGAGCCAATAGTAATTAGATTTATTCCAAATTTGTGACTGATACTCGTCTTTTAGCGAATTTAATATTTGGTATTTCTGCCCCTCAACGACTTCTCCCTTTGCAATAATTCTTCCTCCCTTTTCTACAACCCCACGGTTTGGATTAACATTAGTTATTTCAGCAGCAATTGTTTCTTCTGTAAACTTTGCATCTAAGATGATGTTTGCTTTTACTGCACGTCCTAACAACTTGCCCAGGACCGTACCCAACTCATTATAAGCCTGAGCCGAAATAGAAGACTTTATCTTTTTAGATATATCTTGAATGTGAAAAAGTTGATTATACGTTGCCTCGCTAAATTCGCTATCATTTCGAATATAAATAAGACGATCTGGCTCGTAGTTGTAAATCTTTTCAATGACTCCTGTCTTATAAATATCATCCAATACAAGCTCCGAAATCCGAATGGTCTCAACTTTAGAAACATCAAACAGCGTATCATTATAAATTTGATCTAGGAGATAATTAAATTCTTGTTTACTTGATTCTTTAGCGCTTTTATCAACGTTAAAGTAAGGTACCGAAGTCTCTCGTATCCTTGTTTCTTCTTTCTCTATAGTGGCCTTATCTTTTTTTATTGTGAAACTAAAAGGGGCATAGAGATTTTCATATTGCCAAGGCTTTCCCTTTTGATAATCATATTTAAACTGTCCAGCTTTAGGCAGTAAGTATATAATTAAGACTGTAGATATTACATACAGAAATATCTTATAAATATGTGATTGGTTTTCCGTTAAGAAAGTAAATATTTTTTTCATAAGCGATCGCGCTAATGTAAAGGTAGCCTTTACCTTGCAGTATTCCCAAAGTCACACCTTTATTGATTGAAATAATAAGATTAAATACGTAAATTTGCCTTCTCTTAGAAGAGGTTCTTTTATCTCTTTACATTAAAAAAATTAAATACAGTATTCCGCATTATGAGTAAAGATGTCGTTATCGTTTCAGCCGTCAGAACACCTATTGGTAGTTTTTTGGGAAGTCTATCTTCTGTATCAGCAACTAAGCTAGGTAGTATAGCTATCAAAGGCGCTTTAGATAAAATAAACTTAGACCCTTCATTGGTTGATGAAGTATTAATGGGTAACGTAGTGCAAGCTGGTGTAGGACAAGCTCCCGCACGTCAAGCTTCAATAGGCGCAGGAATACCAGATACGGTACCTTGTACGACTATAAATAAAGTTTGCTCTTCAGGTATGAAAGCTGTCATGCAAGCTGCTCAAAGCATCGCGCTTGGTGATGCAGATGTAATTGTTGCAGGTGGTATGGAGAATATGAGCATGATTCCTCATTACATGCATTTACGTAATGGATATAAATTTGGTCCCGCAACGATGATTGATGGATTGCAAAGAGATGGTCTTGTAGATGCATATGATAATAATGCCATGGGGGTTTGTGCAGATGCGTGCGCAACTAAATATGATTTCAGTAGAGAAGACCAAGACAACTTTGCTATCGAGTCCTACAAACGTACTGCAAAGGCTTGGGAAGCTGGAAATTTTAAGGATGAAGTGGTACCAGTAGTAATACCCCAGCGACGCGGAGATGCACTTATTGTTACTGAGGATGAAGACTACAAGAATGTAAAAATAGAAAAAATCCCTGCTTTACGTGCAGCCTTTACTAAGGACGGAACGGTTACAGCTGCCAATGCATCTGGAATTAATGACGGGGCTGGCGCAATGATTTTAATGAGTGCCGATAAAGCAAAAGAATTAAACATAACACCATTAGCTACTATAAAAGGATATGCAGATGCCGCTCATGAACCAGAATGGTTTACGGTAGCACCTAGTAAAGCGTTGCCAAAAGCATTAGCAAAAGCGGGTGTATCTCAAAGTGATGTAGACTATTTTGAATTAAACGAAGCATTTGCGGTGGTAGGCTTAGCGAATACAAAAATATTAGGTCTAGACCCGTCTAAGGTAAACGTAAACGGTGGTGCCGTATCACTTGGACATCCACTAGGGTGCAGCGGAGTTCGTATCTTAATCACCCTGATTAATGTCTTAAAACAAAATGGCGGAAAACTTGGAGCTGCAGCGATCTGTAATGGCGGTGGTGGTGCTTCGGCAATGGTTTTAGAATTAGCTTAATTTTATTTCTCAAATGAACTACGGTCTATGTAACCTTGGCATTGTGCCACTTCGCTTAGAACCCGCAGATACTAGTGAAATGGTATCGCAGGTGCTCTATGGAGAATCCTTTAAAATTATCGAACAACGTAAGAAGTGGAGTAAAATTCGCTTAGCGTTTGACAAATATGAAGGATGGATAGACAACAAACAACACCTTGAAATTTCAGAAAATGACTATAGAACACTTCAAGAAGTAACCCCTAAGCTTTCTTCAGACCTTGTAGATTTTATGTCTATTGAGAATGAACAACTACTCTCTATTTGTTTAGGAAGTACTGTCAATTCAGCAAATTTATTAGGGCATCATTTCGAAGGAAAATATCACAATTCAAAAAATGAGAAGAGCGAGCTTATTAAGACTGCTTTACTTTATCTAAACGCCCCGTATTTATGGGGAGGTAAGACTCCTTTTGGTATTGACTGCAGTGGCTTTACACAAATGGTATATAAACTGAATGGTCACAAAATTTCACGTGATGCGAGCGAGCAGGCTTCGCAAGGAGAACCTTTAAGTTTCATAGAGGAAAGTGAGCCGGGTGATTTAGCCTTTTTTGACAATGCTGAAGGCGCTATCGTTCATGTTGGGATTATCATGGCAGATCATCACATTATTCACGCGCACGGTAAGGTGCGTATTGATAGGCTGGATCATACAGGTATTTTTAATTATGAACTAAGAAAACACAGTCACAAACTCCGGGTAATTAAACGCATTATTCCAGAGTAAAAGGACAAGATACTCCACAAAAAAACCTCAACAATATGTTGAGGTTTTTTTTGTGGGGTTTAAATTGGGAAGGATTACATCCCGTCCACTTTTGCTTTTAACGCTTTGTACTTTTCAGTTTCACCTATTTGACTATATATAGACATTAATGTTTTCATTAACTCTGTACTGTTTTCGTCAGCGTCTACTGCAATTGCCTTTTCTAAAAATGGCACTGCTTCTTCATACATTACATTTCGCATATCTTTTAATTCATCATAGCGTGCGTTGTCTGCACGAGAATTACCTAGGCCATTCATTTCTTCCACAATCGTTTTTTCTGCTGAAAGTTTCAGAATTGCAAAATTTATTAAAGCTTCTCTATAGTCAGGTCTTAATGCAAGTGCTCTTTCATAATAATTAAGCGCCTTTTCTTCTTCACCCATTCCTGATGCTCCAACTCCTAGATTAAAATATAATTCAGGATTATCTGGATCTGAAGCAACTACTATCTCCATTAAACGATTGTACTCCGCTAGGTCATTTAATTTGTAGGCCATATTAGCCTCTGCTCTCATCAAAGAAGTATCATCAGGATTTTCTGCTCTCGCTTTTGTCAATAGTGCTTTTGCCTTATCAGTCTGGTCTAAGTCTATGTATATAAGCGTCATATTACGTAATATTTCAGCTTGCTTAGATTCTTCCATTTTAGTTTCTGGCTTAATAAACTGTTTAGCCTTCACCATTAAGTCACGTTCGTTTTTAGTGCCAAATTTTTCCACCTCACCTGTCTCTATATTCGTTGCAACATAAGAAGTTACATTGCCCTTGTATCCCATATCTAACAACATCTTGTAATACTTAAGAGCCGTTGGATAATCCTGCCCATTCACTGCGCTACTCGCCGCAAAGTAAAGATCACTAGTGTCATTTTTAGTTATAGAGTAACTTGTGTATAGTTTATCTGCCGCCGATACATGCTTATTTGCATTTTGATCTTCAACCGCAGAGTTAATAAGACTAGTTCTAAGTTCTGTAATTCCTTCTGCTAGTTCGTTTGACACCATACCCGCAGCCTCAATCGACTGAGCATAAGCTTCGGCAGCCATTTTCATCTTATCAAGATTATTGTTAGCACTTTTTGTCAAAGCGAGTGCCTTCAGGGCAAAAAAGTCTGCTTTCATATCATTATTTACACCATCCAGCAAAGCTTCGGCAACACTTAACTGCGCCATGGCTTCTACATAATCTGCAGATTTTATTGCTTTTCCTGCTTTCTTAATTTCCTTTTTTTGTCCAAAGGATACAGCGGTAATCATTATTATTCCAGCTGTTAATATAACATTCTTCATTTCTTAGGGTTTAATTATTTGTTAGTGTTTGTTTATTCTTCTTCTTTAGTATCAAGAGCTGTGCCATCAACATCAGCAACCTCTATAGCAACGCCTTCTGCATCTACCTCTATACCTTCATCCTCATCTTTCATCACTTTTGCTACCGCTGCAATAGAATCATCTTCTCTTACTTTAATCAATCGCACCCCTTGCGTCGCGCGACCCATTACGCGTAAGCTAGATACATCCATACGAATAGCGATTCCAGATTTATTGATAATCATTAAATCATCACTATCAACTACATTTTTTATAGCTACTAATTTACCAGTTTTCTCTGTAACATTAATAGTTTTAACTCCTTTCCCACCACGATTTGTAATCCTATAGTCCTCAATACTAGAACGTTTACCATAACCCTTGTCTGACACCACTAAGATTTCTGACTCAAGATCATTGATGGCAATCATACCTACAACCTCATCTTTTTCATCTGCTAATCTAATACCTCGTACCCCAGAAGCATTACGCCCCATTGGTCTCGTTTTGCTTTCTTCAAAACGAATGGCTTTTCCACTTTTAACGGCTAGCATGACTTGGCTATCACCTCTGGTTAATTTTGCTTCTAATAACTCATCACCTTCTTTAATAGTAATAGCATTAATACCATTTGTTCTAGGACGAGAATACTGCTCTAAAGGAGTTTTCTTTACTTGCCCTTGCTTCGTCGCCATAATCACATAACGACTATTCACATACTCTTCATCTTTTAGATCTTGCGTACAAATAAATGCCATTACCTTATCATCTGGCTCAATGTTTATTAAGTTTTGTATCGCACGACCTTTAGAAGTTTTACTTCCCTCAGGTATTTCAAATACACGCATCCAGAAACATTTACCCTTCTGAGTGAAGAATAACATATACTGGTGATTTGTCCCAACAAATAAATGTTCTAAGAAATCTTCGTTACGAGTGGCAGATGCTTTTTGCCCTACGCCTCCTCTATTCTGTGTTTTATATTCTGTAAGCGATGTTCTTTTAATATAACCAGCGTGAGAAATAGTTAGCACTACTTGCTCATCTGGAATAAGGTCTGTGATACTTACATCTCCTCCAGCGTATTCAATAATAGAACGACGGTCATCACCATACTTCCTTTGTACCTCAGCAAGCTCTTCCTTAATAATATCCATTCTACGCTCTTTATTTGCTAGGATATCCTGATAATCAGCAATCGTCTTCATTAGTTCATCATACTCAGAGCGCAATTTGTCTTGCTCCAGACCTGTTAGTTGACGCAGGCGCATTTCAACAATAGCCTTTGATTGTATTTCTGAAAGTTTAAAAGCTTCCATTAATGCGCTTCTTGCTTCATCGGCATTTGCAGAGGCCCGTATCAAGCGAATCACCTCATCAATATTATCTAACACAATAATCAATCCTTCTAGAATATGTGCACGCTCATTTGCTTTACGTAATAAATATTCCGTACGCCTCACAACTACCTCGTGACGGTGCTCAACAAAATAATGAATGAGTTGTTTTAGATTCAACATCTGTGGGCGTCCTTTTACTAGCGCGATATTATTCACACTAAAACTAGACTGTAATGCTGTGTATTTATATAAAGTGTTTAACACTATATTTGGAATCGCATCACGCTTCAAGATGTAAACGATTCGCATTCCGTTTCTATCAGATTCATCACGGATGTTAGAAATTCCTTCTATTTTTTTGTCGTTTACAAGATCGGCAGTTTTCTTAATCATATCTGCCTTATTGACTTGATATGGTATTTCCGTAACAATAATACACTCACGTCCCTGTACTTCTTCAAAACTTGCTTTGGCTCTTAAAACAACACGTCCTCGACCTGTGTGAAAAGCATCCTTTACACCGTCATAGCCGTAAATGGTTCCTCCCGTAGGAAAATCTGGTGCCTTCACGTGCTCCATTAACCCATCTATTGTAATATCAGCATCATCAATATAAGCTAGTATTCCGTTTACAACTTCTGTCAGGTTATGTGGTGGCATATTTGTCGCCATACCAACTGCAATACCAGACGCTCCATTAATCAACAGTCCAGGAATACGTGTAGGAAGCACTTTAGGCTCTAAAAGTGTATCATCAAAATTTAATTGGTGGTCTACAGTATCCTTGTCGATATCTGCAAGCATGTCTTCTGAAATGCGCTGCATTCTAGCTTCAGTATAACGCATTGCGGCCGGACTATCGCCGTCAATAGAACCAAAGTTACCTTGCCCATCAACCAACATATAGCGTAAACTCCATTCTTGAGCCATACGCACCATCGCATCATATACAGAAGTATCACCGTGCGGGTGATACTTACCGAGAACCTCTCCAACAATTCTAGCAGATTTCTTATGTGATCCAGTTGCTCTAATTCCTAGCTCATGCATTCCAAACAAAACACGTCTATGAACGGGTTTCATCCCATCACGCACATCCGGTAAAGCACGTGACACAATTACAGACATCGAGTAATCGATGTATGCAGACTTCATTTCATCTTCAATGTTAATCGAAATCACTTTTTCACCGTCAGCCATATTCTAATTTTGTTTAATTTTTTAAGTTGCTCTAACAAAGAAGCAATATACAGTAATTCGTGGGCACACGAAGGGGTTTATATGTCAGTTTTCAACGATTTTATTAACAAAAAACCATTGCCTTTTAGTTAATAACTATGAAGCACTACCCTTTGTATATTGTGCTTTTTTTTGTCACTTTACTTCCTAGCTTTATAAGAGGGCATAGTTATTGTCTTTATAGGGTAATATTTACTATTTTTAGACGAAAGGAATACAACAGCTATGGATGATAATTTTTCCCCAAGAGTAAAAGATGTAATTGCATTTAGCAAAGAAGAAGCACTGCGCTTAGGCCACGATTTTATTGGGACTGAGCATTTGATGCTCGGCTTATTACGCGATGGTGACGGCAAGGCTGTTACTATTTTAAACGCACTAGAAATAGACCTTAGTCACTTACGACGAAAGGTGGAAATTCTCAGTCCGGCAAATCCTACTTTAGGTTTGGCTGCAAACGACAAAAAGAACTTACACTTAACAAGACAAGCAGAACGTGCTTTAAAAACGACTTTTCTGGAAGCAAAATTATTTCAGAGCACGTCTATTAACACGGCACATTTACTGCTTTGTATTTTACGAAACGAAAACGATCCAACCACAAAACTGCTGAACAAAATGAAAGTAGATTATGATGGCGTAAAAGATCAATTTAAATTAATGATGGCAAACGACGAAGAATATTTAGAAAGCCCAAAATCAGAATCATTCCCAAACGATGATGAGAATAGCGGTAATGAAGAAAATGAAAACGAAAATATTTTTGGAGGCGCCGCAAGTGCACCAAAAACAAATAAAAAATCAAAAACTCCTGTCTTAGATAATTTCGGAAGAGATTTAACAGCCATGGCAGATGAAGGGAAATTAGACCCCGTAGTAGGTCGTGAAAAAGAAATACAACGTGTCTCTCAGATATTAAGTAGGAGAAAGAAAAACAATCCACTTTTACTAGGAGAACCCGGTGTAGGTAAATCTGCTATTGCAGAAGGTCTTGCATTGCGAATTGTACAACGTAAGGTTTCTAGAATTCTTTATGACAAGCGTGTGGTGACATTAGATCTTGCAAGTATTGTTGCCGGAACTAAATACCGTGGGCAGTTTGAAGAACGCATGAAAGCTGTAATGAATGAGCTAGAGAAAAATGATGATATCATTTTATTCATTGATGAAATTCACACTATTGTTGGAGCAGGAGGTGCGACGGGTTCTCTAGATGCTTCAAACATGTTTAAGCCGGCTTTAGCGAGAGGCGAAATACAATGTATTGGCGCCACCACACTTGACGAATACCGACAGTATATTGAAAAAGACGGTGCTCTAGAAAGAAGATTTCAGAAGGTATTAGTAGAGCCTACTACCGTTGAAGAGACTATTGAAATTTTAAATAACATAAAAGACAAATACGAAGAACACCACAATGTAACATATACAGATGCTGCATTAGAAGCCTGTGTAAAACTTACCAATCGTTATATGACAGAACGGTTTTTACCTGACAAAGCAATTGACGCTTTAGATGAAGCTGGCTCTCGAGTACATATTATCAATATTAATGTTCCTGATAAAATATTAAAATTGGAGGCTGAACTTGAAGCGGTGCGAGAGCGTAAAAATTCTGTGGTTAAAAAACAAAAATATGAGGAAGCTGCAAAGCTTCGAGATGACGAGAAAAATTTAGAAAAAGAACTTGCTATTGAACAGGAACGATGGGAAGAAGAATCTAAACTGCATCGCGAGGAAGTAGGAGAAGAAGAAGTTGCAGAAGTAGTATCGATGATGACAGGGATTCCCGTAAATCGCATCGCGCAAACGGAAAGCAATAAATTATCACAACTCCCAGCCCTGATCAAAGGAAAAGTAATAGGACAAGATGAAGCAGTAGAAAAGGTAACTAAAGCCATACAACGTAACCGTGCGGGTCTTAAAGACCCAAATAAGCCTATAGGGTCATTTATATTTTTAGGACAGACTGGTGTAGGTAAAACGCAATTAGCAAAAGTACTGGCACAGCAATTATTTGATAGTGACACCGCACTTGTGCGTATTGACATGAGTGAGTATATGGAGAAGTTTTCAATCTCTAGACTTGTGGGAGCGCCTCCGGGATATGTAGGCTATGAAGAAGGAGGACAGCTTACAGAAAAAATACGACGTAAGCCCTATGCCGTTGTTTTACTTGATGAAATAGAAAAAGCACATCCAGATGTATTTAATATTCTTCTACAAGTTTTAGATGATGGGCATATTACAGATAGTTTAGGTCGTACAATTGATTTTAGAAACACCATCATCATAATGACCTCAAACATTGGGGCTCGTAAATTGAAAGATTTTGGTCAAGGAGTTGGTTTTGGAACTTCAGCAAAGATGAGTCAGGCAGATTCTAATGCCAAGTCTATTATTGAGCAAGCCTTGAAAAAAGCATTTGCGCCAGAATTCTTAAACCGTGTAGATGATGTCATGGTGTTTAACGCACTAGAACGGGAAGATATTCACAAGATTATCGATATCGAACTTGACAAGTTATTAGCTCGTATTAGCGATTTAGGCTATACACTTAAGTTGACTGAAAAAGCGAAAGATTATATCGCAGATAAAGGCTTTGACAAAGAATATGGTGCGCGACCGTTAAAACGTGCCATCCAGAAATACATAGAAGATAGCTTAGCGGAAGAGATCATCAATTCTAATTTACAAGAGGGTGACACGATTACAATGGATCTTGATGCGAAGACGGAAGAGCTTTCTATAAAGATTAAGAAAAGTAAGAAAGCTACAGAATCTTAAACGATGTGAAAAACTAAAAAGTTCTGGATTGGATTTTTTAACTTTTTGCCGATACTCAGTTTTACAGGGTATTTTGTATTTTCCTCTGCCATGTTTTTTAATATCACAAGGTCAGCAGCACTAGTAGGCCCTGAACCAGAAAATATGAATACGTTTTTCTGTGTGTTTGCTTTTATATTTGCAAGCCTACTTGTTGCAGTACTCTCTGGAATAGCTATTATTATTTAGGACTTTGTACACGCAGTGAATAATAAGAAATTTACAGAAAAAAATAGATGGATGTGGATTTGAATTCTTTTACTTGACAGCGGAATAGGCAATGTTATTTATTTCTTTGTTAAAATTATGCCGGCTAAAAATGAGGAAATCAGAAGTAATACTTAGACAAAAGTATAATATATTCAATACCACGTATTTAAAAAAATATGTGGTATTTTTATTTACAACCAAATGACCATCTTATGAGTCTTGTACATCACTACGCCCTTGAGTTTTGCAAAGCATTTATTTTTGATGAATTTAAGAATGACAAATAAAAGTGCGCATCGAAGAAGAGATTAGTACTACCCAAGTATTCGTATTGCACTAACAAGAACTCAAAAAACCAACTGCTTCAGAAAATGCCATCGTTCGCATATCGAGAATAGACGCCCTAAATAACAAAACGGTCAAAGAGCACTTACTAATAAAATCTGAACTAAAGAGCCTCAAAATGGCACTCACAAAATTCGACAATATAGATTTTGGTAAGTGTATAAAGTGTGACCAATCTATTCCCCTGGGTAGCATATTATGAATCCCGCAAACCATTGTTTGTGAAGGATGTGCCAAGTGATATTATCGAATAAAAACTTTCTCCATCGTTCTAAAGGTATCGCAATTGATTTTTAAAAAGTATATCCCTTTTCTTAATGAAGTTGATTCCAAACTAGTTTCATACACTCGATTCACATTATTACTTGCAACTACTTTACCAGAGGTGTCAAATAACATATAATCCAATATAGCTTGATGGCTCTTGATTGTAATTGTTTCTTGTGTAGTAATAACCGTTAATTCACGTTTACTATTTTGGCTAGCGATAGCAAGCACCGTTGGCGAACAATCTTCCACCAGTTCAAAATCTGAATAAAAAACCGCACCATCCCTAAAGGAACAACTTACGCGGCCCGCGCTCGTGGCAGAGGGATCACCTCCTGGGGCATTTGGTAGTGACAAAGAACCTAAACCCTCCACCCATATTGCATTCCAAGTACTTGCTGTATTTCCCAAGGATGGTGAAAAATAATAATGTTTATATAAATTACCATCAGCAAGAGCTATCATTTGAATGTCATCCAACGTAAAGATGCCTCCATCTTCAGGAAAAGGTGTGATAGGGTTAGTCATTTGAAATTCATCTCCTATCACTAATGAAAAATCATAAAGTAAATACTCTCTAAATACACCCCCAAAAATGGTTGCTAGATACACTTGTTTCGCCTCCAACTCCTCTCTTAATAAAAACTCTCTTGAGATATAATGATAGCCATCCAGTACCTTGTAGACGTTTCCTTGCATCTCCGTCTCCCCATCTGTATAATAAACATCCTCACTGCAATCGCCTTCAAAGCAATAGGTTAGATGCCATTCGTTTGTTCCTGCAAGCATCGGGGTATAATCCTGACTTATCACCGGATTGACTGCAATGGAACAAAAAAATAATATGATATATTTCATATAGTGATCATTTTTAAAATAACAAATCACCATCGATCGCAAAACTTTGTAAAAACGCAACAGATGCATGAATGTCGTTTGCCAGCAATCTATCTTCTTTCACAAAAGGGACGGTGCTTCTATACGATTCTAATAATGATTCTAATAAAGGTGAAGTCTTCTTAGGTCTTCTAAACTCAATCGCCTGGGATGCGTTCATTAATTCTATAGCTAGAATCGTTTCAATATTATCGACAATCCGCAACAACTTAGTGGCGCCATTAGCCCCCATACTTACGTGATCTTCTTGCCCGTTAGATGATACAATAGAATCTACAGAAGCCGGTGTGCAGAGTTGTTTGTTTTGACTCACAATACTTGCCGCCGTATATTGCGGGATCATAAACCCACTATTCAAACCAGGATTTTTGACCAAGAATGCAGGTAAGTCTCTTAATCCAGAAACGAGCTGGTAGGTTCTTCTTTCTGAAATATTCCCCAATTCTGCCATTGCGATGCCCAAATAATCAAAGGCTAGCGCAAGTGGTTGGCCGTGAAAATTTCCACCGGAAATGATTAAATCTTCTCCCACAAAAATATTTGGGTTATCAGTAACACTATTAATTTCAGTCTTTACCGTTTTATGAACAAAATGTAAGGTGTCTTTAGACGCTCCATGTACTTGCGGAATACATCTAAAAGAATAAGGGTCTTGCACTTTTTTATTTACAGACGCGCCTATCTCACTATCGGTTAATATTTCTATAATATTTTCTGCAGTTTTTACCTGTCCGCGATGCGGCCTTACTAGATGAACCAATGCATTAAAAGGACTCATATTACAATCAAAGGCATCTACAGAAAGTGCCCCAATGACATCTGCTAGATAAGAAAGTTTGTAACTTTTAAGAAGGCAATGCACTCCGTAAGCACTCATAAACTGAGTACCATTTAATAGTGCTAGGCCTTCCTTTGCCATTAGTGTAATGGGTTCCCAATTGTGTTTTTTTAAGACTATTTCAGAAGCCACCATCGCATCACCATCATATACTTCTCCCATTCCTAAAAGAGGCAAAGCTAAATGCGCTAAAGGGGCTAAATCTCCCGAAGCACCAAGACTTCCCTGATTATAAATAACCGGTAAAACATCATTATTATAAAAGTCGACAAGACGTTGTACTGTTATTAATTGTACGCCACTATGCCCATAACTCAACGATTGAATCTTGAGCAGTAACATTAATTTTACAATATTTTTTGGAACAAATTCTCCAGTCCCACAAGCGTGAGACATTACTAGATTTTCCTGCAATTGAGATAAATTTTCTTCGGAAATCTCTACATCACACAGCGAACCAAAGCCCGTATTTATACCATAAATAGGTGTGTCACTTTCTTTTATTTTTTTCTGCAGGTAGGCATGTGCTTTATTTATTTTAGCTACCGCCTCTTCAGAAAGTTCTAGTTCCTTATCATTTTCGACAATATCCTTTAATATGGCAAGGTCTAATAATGCTGTACTGATGTAATGGGTTTCTCTCATAAGGGAGTTTTGTATTGTGTAAAAGTACAATTCTTTTAAGTTTTTCCTAAAACTCTTAAATTGACTTGATTCGTTGTAACTTTGCTTCGCAATTTAAACAATAACCCTATGAAAAAAACATTTATCCTCCTTTGTCTAATCGCAATTGTAGCGTGTAACGAAGAGAAAGAAATGAATGACTATGTTACCTTCTCAGGCAAAATAACAAATAAAAAGACGGACTCCATTCGTATCGCAAAACGCGGCTTTAGTAAAGTAATTCTTGTTAATGCTGACGGAACCTTTAGTGACACTTTAAAAGTAACACCAGGAATATATTATTTTGATGACTCAAACGAAAGCACGGCAGTTTTCTTAAGAAACGGGTATGAACTAGATATGACTATTGATACCGCCGAGTATGATGAGTCTGTAGAGTATTCCGGATATGGTTCAGAACAGAGCAACTTCTTAGCAGAAAAATCAATGTTTGAACAAAAGTTATTTGGTGATGATGATTTTGGTGATCTTGACGAAGCTGGGTTAGACACTAAAATTGCAGCAATGAAAAAAGAGGCAATTTCTTTTATGGATAGTAAGACAGCTATTGACACGATGCTTATCCGTTTAAACAAAGAAGGTCTTGATGGATTGATGAAGTCTATGAAAGGTTATTATGGTGAGATGATCGCTTTAAAAAGAGATTTACCATTAGGGATGGTTTCTCCTACCTGGACGGATTATGAAAACTATAATGGAGGCACGACGTCGCTTTCAGATTTAAAAGGAAAAAATGTATATGTAGATGTTTGGGCAACTTGGTGTGGGCCATGTAAGGCAGAGATTCCTAGTTTAAAAAAACTGGAGCACGATTATGAAGGGAAAAATATTGCCTTCGTAAGTATGTCTATTGATGATAACAGATCACACGGTGGTTCTTGGGATCAAGCAAAAATAGATTGGAAAAAAATGGTCGGTGATAAACAATTAGGTGGGATCCAGATTTACGCTCCAAAAGGATGGCAGTCACAGTTTGTACATGATTATAAAATAACAGGAATCCCTCGTTTTATATTAATCGATACCGAAGGGAAAATTGTAGATTCAAATGCACCAAGACCAAGTAGTGAAAAAATAAGAGTAGCGCTTGACGGTTTATTGTAGATCGAAATAATAAGGATTAAAAAGTCGTCTAGATATACATCTAGACGACTTTTTATTTATATCAAACTTGGACGTCTTAAAAAACGATTCGTTTTTTTTTGAGCTTTCGCAAGATTTTGTCACGCTGAGCTTATCGAAGTCATAGCGCAAATAACGTGCTGGCCCTTCCAAAGACTCAGAGGACACATAAATGAAGCTTGCATAACAAGTACATCTAAAATCTACTGCACCGCCTCTATCTCTGGCTCCTCTTTCCTAAACAACTCAATATAAGCCTCTCCTAAAGCTGCTGCAATATCGCCTGCCATAGTGCCTTCATAACTAATGGCTTGCGATACGATATTTCCTGCACTCCCATGTAAATACACTCCAAACACAGAAGCAATCAAAGGATCATATCCTTGAGATAGTAAACCTGCGATAGCACCACTAAGAACGTCACCACTTCCAGCGGTGGCCATTCCTGGGTTTCCTGAGGTATTTATATATAATTGATCGCCCAACACTGTGATGGTGTTAGCGCCTTTAATCACAACGATAACATCATGCTTCTTAGAAAAACTTTTAACGCGTTCAAGTTTGTCGTAATCATTTTTCCACTTCCCAACTAAACGTTCCAGCTCGCCCAAATGTGGTGTTAATATGGCATTTTTTGGAACAAGTTTGAGCAGCTCTTTATTTTCTGAAATACAATTAATAGCGTCTGCGTCAATAACAATAGGAGTATTGGTATTTTTAAACAAGGCTTTTAAAGCTGTAACCGTTTCCTTTTCTGTGCCTATCCCCATCCCGACGGCAATGGACGTAGGCTCAAAATCATATTGAATTGCTGTAATCATATCATCTTCATTATCCGTAATCACCATAGCCTCGGGGATCGTTGACTGCATAATTTGATAGCCACATTCTGGCACAAAAGCGGTTACCTTTCCAGCACCTATTCTAAAGGCTGCTTTGGTACTCAATATGGCGGCTCCCATAGCACCGTAAGAACCTGCCACGATCAATGAATGACCATAAGTACCTTTATGAGAGTACTTATCTCTTTGCTTATACATTTTTTGCGCATCTAGTTTTGAAACGATGGTCGCAACACCAAGGCTACTTGCTAAGAATTCTTTATCGAGACCAATATCTAATACATCAAAATACCCCGGAAACCGGCCCGTTTCAGGAAGAAAAAATGCAAGTTTTGGAGCTTGAAAAGTAAGAGTATGATTAGCCAGTATTACAGCCTCTGGATCCTCTAAGGGCTCATTGGCACATAAACCACTAGGTACATCTATGGAAAGTTTAAAACAAGGTTGTGCATTGATATAGTGTATCAATTTTTTAACCCATCCTTTTGGCGCACGGTTACATCCTATCCCAAACATTGCGTCCAGTATAATATCATCTGGGGTCATTTTTGGAAAGTCCTCCTCCGCTGTCATTAGCAAAGGCCACTCTTTAGTTACATTTTTAATACGGTCATAATTAACCAAGAAATCTTTAGAACGTTTATCGCTATAGTTAACGATATACGTTTTTACGTTATAGCCATTCTCAATGAGCAATCTAGCCACGACTAGGCCATCACCGCCGTTGTTTCCTATTCCGCAGAAAACATGGATGGGAACGGGTGCTCCTTGTAAGCGTTCGTGAAACCAATTGAAAATTTGAGTGCCGGCGCGCTCCATTAATTCGTTAAAGGAGATTTCTTGTTTCTCTGCTGTAATTTTATCCGCTTCGTAGAGTTGCGCTGTAGAAAATATTTTCATAAAGTATTTTTGAGCTTTAAAGGTAGTAGATTTTGTAGTTTTCTCCTTTTCTTCTCTTGCTTCTTTTAATGAATTATTGCTTCATTCTGCGCATCATATCATACTACTCCTTTTTTTCTTAGTTGGTTTTAAAAAAGACACATACCCTAGACTATTGTCTAAATAAACAGAAAGCGCAGCAGTATTTTCTAATAGCGAATTTGGAATCTTAATACACCCCTTCATTACACGACCGTGTCACAGTTTTCTAAAGGAGTGAACATCTAGCGCTATCTTCAATAATTAACAAATATCGCTGTGAATCTCTTTGCTTCTCTGCGCGACTCTATGAAATAGTTTTTCCGATGAAATACGCAAAGATGTGTAGAGAATGTAGTCATACATTTAAAAAACAATCCTCAACAAAATTTGGACGAGTTACACGCTAGTACCTACCTTTGTCATAGAAGCTAATAGAGAACGTGTAGCACGTTTTCGCGACAGCTAAAAACTATTTAATAACGATATATAGATACTATGAAAGAAACTGCACTCTCTAAAATTCACAAAGCGCTGGGCGCAAAAATGGTTCCGTTTGCGGGGTATAATATGCCTGTTTCATATGAAGGCGTTAATGCAGAACACGGGACTGTACGCACCGATTTAGGCGTTTTTGATGTATCGCATATGGGAGAGTTTTTAGTAATGGGACCAAATGCATTAGCTTTAATCCAGCACGTGACAAGCAACGATGCGTCAAAATTAGTGGACGGTCAAGCACAGTATACCTGCTTGCCAAATGAAGACGGCGGCGTTGTAGATGACCTTCTTATTTATCGCCTCGAAGAAGAAAAATGGTTGTTAGTTGTAAACGCATCTAACATAGATAAAGATTGGGATTGGATCAATAAACACAATCACGTAGGTGCAGAATTAAGTAACATTAGTGAAGGCTTTTCTTTACTAGCAATTCAAGGACCAAAGGCGATTGAAGCGATGCAGTCATTGACAAGCGAAGATCTCTCGGCGATCAAATTTTACACATTTAAAGTATCAGACTTCGCAGGCATTGATAATGTGATTATAAGCGCAACCGGGTACACCGGCAGTGGCGGATTTGAAATCTACTGCAAGAATGAGGACGTGGCTCAAGTATGGACGAGAGTAATGGAAGCAGGCGCAGATTTTGGCATCAAACCTATAGGGCTGGCGGCGCGTGACACCTTACGTCTAGAGATGGGGTTTTGTCTCTACGGAAATGATATAGACGATACCACTTCGCCACTAGAGGCAGGTTTAGGCTGGATCACAAAATTTACAAAGGAGTTTGTGAACAGCGAGAACTTGAAGAAACAAAAAGAACGCGGCGTAGAAAAATGCTTAGTTGCATTTGAGCTTGACGAGCGTGGCATCCCACGCCAAGGATACGACATTGTAGACAGTAACGGAAACAAAATAGGAAACGTAACCAGCGGAACAATGTCTCCTTCTATGGGAACAGGAATTGGATTAGGGTATGTACCTGTGATTTTTAAATCTGTGGGATCTAAGATTCATATTCAAATCAGGAAAAATGCGGTGGCTGCTACTGTTGTGAAGTTGCCATTTTATAAAAAAGCTAAGAGTTAAACAAGAAAGGGTTCATCAGAGGTTTTACAAGCTTCGCTAATTTGGTCTTTTCTTGTTTTATTTGACTTTATAAAATCAAGAGAATAGCAGATCGAGTTACTTAGTTTTTATCACTTTCAAGGCTTTATTTCACCCTGTTCCTGCACTTCGCATTTTGAATGACTAGTGTGATATTGGAGACAGCACTTCGACAAGCTCAGTTTGACAAAAGAATTGAGCATATTTCAATTATTAACAAAACCCTAATGAACATTTATACGTTTATGCATTTAACTAATCACCCATAAATGAACTACAAACAAATCCTTCAAGATATTCACAAAGAAGTATCCGCTCTAAAAAACACGAGCGAAGTGGCAAACTACATCCCAGAGTTAGCAAAGGTGAATAAGGATCAGTTTGGTATTTATTTGAATAACATTAACGGAGAGAATTTTGAAGCGGGTGATGCAGACGTGACTTTTTCTATACAGAGCATCTCTAAGGTTTTTTCGCTTGCGATGGCTTTTGGGAGTCAAGGAGATACATTATGGGAACGAATGGATGTAGAGCCTTCTGGTAATCCTTTTAACTACCTTTCTTTATTAGAAAGAGAAAAAGGAATTCCACGGAATCCATTAATCAACTCTGGTGCTATTGTGGTGACAGATTGTTTAGTAAGCTCACTCAAAAACCCAAAAGAAGATTTTTTACAGTTTGTGAGAGACCTCGCGAATGACCAGACTATTGATTATGATTATGAGGTTGCGGCTTCAGAAAAAGACACTGGGTTTAGAAATTATGCCATTGCAAACCTTTTGAAATCTTTTGATAATCTTCATAATCCTATAGAAGAAGTATTAGACTTTTATTTTCATCAATGCTCCATTGCGATGAATTGTAAACAGCTATCAAACGCCTTTTTTGCCTTTGCAAACAGAGGTGTCTGCATGCAGAACAATACATGTATAAAGCCAAAACAAGCAAAACGTATTAACGCTATTATGCTCACATGTGGTTTTTATGATGAAGCTGGCGAATTTGCATTTGAGGTGGGCCTCCCCGGAAAAAGTGGCGTGGGCGGTGGCATCGTGGCACTATTACCTAACCAATACGTGATTACAACTTGGTCACCCGGCCTAAATGAAAAAGGAAATTCTTATTATGGGATGCAGGCACTAGAACGATTTACAACACAGACTAATTCGTCTATTTTTTAGTTATACATTTATGCAGCACCCTAAACCTACTGTCCTTATTCTAGGCGCCACCAGTTTTGTTGGCAACGTGATTTATCACGAAATATGCCAGTTTATGGATACCTATGGCACCTATGCTGGAGAAGATGCTGAGTTAGAAAAAAACGAAGTCTTTTACCAACTAGATATTACTACAACCAGTACTTCGGAAATATTAATAGCAGTACAACCGTCTGTAATCATTTCCTGTTTAGAAGGTGATATTACTAGTCAATATAAAGCGCTCGAAGCGATAGCATTTTACATTGCCTCACATCCCGAAAGCAGTTTACTTTATATGTCGTCATCAAAAGTATTTGATGCAAAGTTTGAATTCCCTTCTTACGAAAACGATACGCCAGCAGCAGATTCAGGCTTCGGAAAATTTACTATTTCCGCAGAAAAGCTATTGTTGAAAACCATTCCAAATCAAGTGGCAATTTTAAGAGTACCCTTAGTGTTAGGGCCTTATTCTCCAGAAATAATTCACCTAAGAGAAGCCATAAAAAGCAAAGCTAATTTTGAAGTATTCCCTAATCGTATCATTAGCATTACCACGGCAAACAAAGTAGCACAACAAGTACATTATATTATTAACAAACTAAAAACAGGAATCTTTCACCTTGCCAGCGAAGATGTGATACACCACGAAGATCTCTTTTTTGAAATTTGTGAAAAGGCACACGGGAAATTCCCTATTTTTCAACAAGTCTTTACCAGAAATGAAGATAGCTATCAGGCGATACTTCCTAAAGAGAACAGATTGCCTAAAAATTATAGGATTACCGTGCAGGAGGTAATTGACGATTGTACCCTGAATGAGGAGATTGCTAGTTTGAAGCTCTAGATTTTTTTGTTAATTGTGATTGCGTAAAGAACTCCTTCCGTATTTCGGGATTGTGATTTGTACTGTTTCATCAAATTCATTTCCCAAAATCCACCTTCCCTTTCCGAGACGCAAACAATCAAGGAGAGTTAGGCAAGAACCATATGTAATGAAATCTTATATTCTCCTTCCCCAATAACCCCTCACCTCAATTCTTTCTTATAACTTTACAAAAAGCTTAAGCATGTTGCCAAGAGCATAAAACCAAAACTTATGAAAGCACTTACAGAAGAACAAATAAACGTACGCCTTGAAGAAATGGAAGGGTGGGGATATTCAGAAGGAGCATTGTATACTACTTTTGAATTTGAAAATTTTAAAGAAGCTTTTAGCGCAATGACCCGCATCGCCTTTGAAGCCGAACGTCTTAACCATCATCCAGAATGGACTAATGTATACGATAAGCTAGAGATTTTTCTCTCTACACACGACGCAGATGGTGTAACAGATAAAGATTTTGACTTGGCAGGGATTATTGATGATCTTATTGGGTAGGTTTTTTTTGCAGTGGATTTCCAGTTTCTTGTTTCAAGATGTCTTAATTAACTTCACAATTAAAACCCAAAACTATGAACATGAAAATTTTGAACTATAATACAGTACTATTATATTTGACAAGACAATAAATTTTAGTTAGCAAATAAATTCTAACAACTAACAAACACACTATGGGAAGAGCTTTTGAATTTAGGAAAGCAAGGAAAATGAAACGATGGTCAGCAATGTCTAAGGCGTTTACGCGCATTGGTAAAGACATTGTAATGGCGGTTAAAGAAGGAGGACCCGACCCAGATTCAAATTCGAGACTCCGTGCGGTTATCCAGAATGCCAAGTCTGTTAATATGCCTAAGGACAATGTAGAACGTGCCATAAAGAAGGCAAGTGATAAGAGCTTAGGAGATTATAAAGAAGTATTGTTTGAAGGCTATGCGCAACACGGCATCGCGGTCTTAATTGAAACAGCAACAGACAACAATACAAGAACGGTTGCAAATGTGCGTTCACACTTTAACAAGACAGATGGAAGTTTAGGCACTTCTGGTTCTGTTGTATTTATGTTTGATCATACCTGTAACTTTAGAATAAAAGCAGAAGGTCTTGATCTTGAAGATTTAGAACTAGAATTAATAGACCACGGTGTAGAAGAAATCTTTGAAGACAGAGATGATGAGAAGGAAGAAGAGTCTGAAAAAGATGGGATAATGATCTATGCACCTTTTGAAAGTTTTGGCTCTATCCAGGCGTATCTAGAAGAAAACAAAATTGAAATCCTATCTTCAGGGTTTGAGCGAATTCCGCAAGTAACCAAAAAAATTACAGCAGAACAGTCGGAAGATGTTGAGAAGCTATTAGAAAAACTGGAAGAAGATGATGATGTACAGAATGTATATCACACTATGGAAGAAAGTTCAGACAATTAAAAGTTCAAAAGAAATAATTATCAAAAAAGGCTGCTCTATAAAATGAGCAGCCTTTTTGCTTGTATCTGATACACTTTATGTCCACTCAGGAACTTTACCTACCATTCCTTTATAAAATTCTTTTAACTTAGGTTCATCCACCATAATATCTCCTGTGGGGTAAAAAGCATTCCCTATAAAGAGGGTCTTAGAAGGATAGTCAAAACCAACCGGAATAATTGAAACGCCAGCTGCTAGCGCAATGTAATAGTATCCTGACTTCCATTTTTCAACTTTGGTACGGGTTCCTTCTGGTGCTAATGCGAGTCTAAACTCTTTATGAACTTTAATCACATTTGCAATCGCTTCTACTTTATTTTCAGCTTTCCCTCTATTTAATGGTGCGCCGCCCATCCATTTAAAATACCACCCTAAAGGCCAAACAAAAAGTTCTTTTTTACCTACAAAATTGATTTCTACTTTAAGAATCCGTCTCGCTAATACAGAAACAATAAAATCAAAATAACTAGTATGTGGAGCACAAACGAGGACCGCTTTCTTTATGGATCTATCGAAATCTCCATTAATTTTCCAACCAAAAATATTTGAATACAAGAATCTTGTAAAGCCCATTAATGTTTATTATTTTTTAGGAAGTCGTTTGCCTTAATTAAATCTTTCGGAGTATCTATACCGAAAGTAGTCTCTTTAGAAACAACCATTTTTATCTGACGGCCGTTTTCTAAAAAACGTAAACACTCTATTTTTTCTGCAGCTTCTAGCGGTGACATTTCGAGTTTAGCAAAATCTAAAATCGCTTGTTTTCTAAAAGCATAAATACCTACGTGCTTAAAGTAGTGTGCATTTTTATCTTCTGCTCTATTATAAGGAATAGGAGCTCTTGAAAAATATTTTGCAAAGCCGTCCGCTCCGGTTACCACTTTTACACAATTAGGATTATTGATGTCCTCCTCCTTAGAAATAGAAGTTCTTATAGAAGCAAGGTCAATTTTAGCCGCATCTGCTCCATTAAAAACAGCGAGCAAATTCTCCAGGCTTTTTCTATTTGTAAAAGGCTCATCACCCTGTACATTTAGCACTATGTCACAATCAATACCTGCAACAGCTTCTGCAATACGATCACTGCCACATTCGTGTGGAGTCCTACTCATAATAGCGTTACCGCCATTGTTTGTAATTTCCGAAGCAATAAGCTCGCTATCTGTCACAACATACACTTCACTAAAAAGACCTGTAGCAACTGTTGCCTCATAGGTGGTTAAGATGACCGTTTTTTCGCCCAAAAGCTGCATTAACTTCGCCGGAAATCGGGAAGCTTCATAACGTGCAGGGATCATAGCAATAATTTTCATTTCTGAAATTTTAGAAAGTGAATTAGGTGCTGTAAAAATAATAGGATTTATTCGATTTATACTTTTCGGCGCCTCTTTTTATAGAAACAAGTCACAAAATAAATCAAGAGAAGGACTAGAATGCCCGCCACGATTGGAATAAAAATGGCGAGTACAGAAAAAACGGTAGCGGTAGCAGTTTCGGCGACAGACACTATAGGGTTTGCAAAGCCACCTGTAGTCGCAGTAGTCATTAAACGCACTGCAGAACTTGTTCCAGAAATGGCAGCGGTAGCACCTCCACCGGCAATAATAGCCATTACCCAAGTGATTACAGGGTCGAGATCTGAGACTGTTGCGACTACAACGAGCATACCTGCCGCTGTGACTAAGGGTACTGCAATCGTATCTAGCGCATTATCCATCCAAGGAATGTAATATCCAGCAATCTCAATCACTGTAGCGATACCAAGAACGATGACTGCTGCGAGACTGCCTAGCCATTCTCAGCTTTCGTTGAGTGGGCCTATATCATTAAAACCTGCAAGGCTTAAAAATAACAATGGCAAAAATACGCTAAACCCTGCAGCCGCAGCTAGACCAATGCCTAGACAAACTCCCGAAATAATGTGTAGTGTTTCCAATTCTGATTAATTTACAAAAAAATCATCCTTAAAACCAATGAGGTATAATTTATCCTTGGCTCTTGTGACCGCAGTATATAACCACCTCAAGTAATCTTTGTCAATGCCGCCTGGCAAATAAGGTTGTTCCACAAACACTGTGTTCCATTGTCCACCTTGTGACTTATGACAGGTAATAGCGTATGAGAATTTTACCTGCAGCCCATTAAAATAACGGTTCTTTTTTATGGCTTGAAACTTTTTATATTTTGACTTTTCATCTGCATAATCCTTTGACACTTCTTGATATAACTTGTTTGAGTCTTCGTATGAAAGTGATGGCGTTTCTGCAGTAATTGTATCTAAGAGTAAGACTGTTTCAAAAGCCTTCATTCTTGGGTAATCTGCCATTTGCACTTTTACTTCTGCAAAACGGAAGCCATATAGATCAATAAATCTAAAAATCTCTAACACCTCTATAATATCACCATTAGCAATAAAGCCAGCTTCACTTTCTGAAGAAACCCAGAAATAATTATTCTTCACCACCATCAATCGGTCACCGGCAGCTAGCTCTTGATCTTGATAGAGTACTCTTGCACGTATGTTCTGATTATAAAGGTTTGCCCGCTTGTTGCTTCTTACGATAAAAACGGCATCTTCATCATTGTTCTCATTATAGCTATCGCTTATCGCATCCATCACTTCCATCCCATCCACAGGGCGAATGACATCTGTAGATTGAGAAATATCAAATTTAAAACGTTCATACACGCCATCATCAAGGCACTTGCGGATTTCTGTAGCATTAAAAAGGATCCCACTATCAGATTTCTGGCGGAGTACTTCGTCGAGTTCGAGTTCTTGCACATTAAGTTGGTATCTCCCTTCAAGTGTTTGCGCTACTAATGCAGGGCTTACATCCAGCTTTATGGGCGGCAATTGTGCCGTGTCACCTATAAGCAGCAACTTGCAGTTATGCCCGCCATAAACATACTGTATAAGATCATCGAGAAGCGAGCCGCTATCAAACATTTTTCCATCCGTATTCACATCTGGTATCATAGATGCCTCATCTACAATGAATATAGTATTTCGATGTTTATTTTTCTGAAGTGAAAACGTCACTCCACCACCACTTTTGGCTTTAGGTTGATATATTTTTCTATGAATTGTAAAAGCCTCTTTTTGAGAATAGTTAGAGATTACCTTTGCTGCTCTCCCTGTTGGTGCCATCAGTACTGGCGATAGTTTTGCCTGCCAGAGGTTTTTAACTAACGTCCCTATAAGCGTTGTTTTACCTGTACCGGCGTATCCTTTTAACAAAAACAAGGCTTTCTTGTCTTCGTCAATAGCAAACTTAGCCATTAATTGCAGTGCAATATCCTGTTTTAGGGTGGTTTTATGCGGGAAGTCTGATTTTAATAAGCTGTAAAAAGAGCTAACATTCATAGGGTATAAATACAAGGTTTAAAGATAGCCATGTTTTTTTGGGCTAAACCTTTTACGAACAAAAAAAAATTGTAGATTTGCGACTGACCTATTAAAGTAGCTAGCATTACTTTAACATATTTTTAAAAAACAAAAACTTACCACAAATGAAAATTGTTATTCAAGTTGTTCTTTGGGCATTAATAGTATTTTTAGGATACCAACTTTGGACTTCTATCAGCGAGCCAGAAGAATTTAATAAAGCGAAAGTAGCTCGTTATCAAAAGGTGATTAACAATCTAAAAGATATTAGAGCCTCACAACTAGCACATCAAGAGATTACTGGTAATTTCGCAGGTACTTATGATAGTCTTACTCGTTTTATTGACACCGCTCAGTTTGCTATTACAGCAAGAAGAGATACTTCATATGCAGATGTCAAGAAAAATCAAGCTTATGGTCTTGATGGACAAACAGGTGGTTATTACTTAGAAGCTACCATTATCGACACTTTACGTTTTGAGTCTGTAAGAGATTCATTATTTAAAAAGACGAATCGTTATAAAACAATGATGAATGTGCCTATTGAGGGCATTGATAAGCAGATAGCCCTAGAAGCTGGACAAGTAGAAAAGAACGGAACGATGTACGCTGTCTTTAAAGCAAAAATATCCAAGAGAGACCTTCTTGAAGATCTAGGTAAAAAAGATTTATTAAATCAAGAATTGCAAGTTGTTTCTGTTGAAGGAATAAAAGGAGAAGAGATTAGCGTTGGTTCTATGACAGATGTAAATACAAGTGGTAATTGGCCTAAGTTATATGACACCGCAAAAGACAATCAATAATAGCATCACAAATACGACAAAGAAACTGTCCGTTCAATTCGCGTTGAATGGACTTTCTTTTTTATCGCATGACGGTAAAGAAGCATCGTTATTTAAGCAAAAAAATCTAGATCAAAAAGGCACACCAGAAGAGCTGTTACACTTGCTTCAACAATCCTTAGAAGAAAATAATATTGAGCTCAGCTCACTAGATGAAGTAGAAATCCATTATGCTTCTGTACTCTATACACTGGTACCTAAATCCCTTTTTGACGAAAAAAGAAGCAGTGATTATCTTAAGTTTAACTCAAAAATTCTCGCTACAGATTTTATAGCACACGATACGATCAACACCTTAGACCTTGTGGTTGTTTATGTTCCTTTTATCAATATAAATAATTATTTTTTTGAGGCCGTAGGTAGTTTTAGCTACTTCCATCATATTTCAAAATTACTCGAGCAAAGCGCTTATGTTTTTAAAAATGAAAACGAAGATGCAATCTTAATTAATGTAAGAGAAGCGCAGTTTGATCTCGTGATTTACAAAGAGCATAAACTGCAAATTTGTAATTCTTATACGTTTAAAACAAGTGAGGATTTTCTTTACTACATTCTTTTCACGTTTGAGCAATTAAAAATAAAACCTGAAGATGCAAGGGTTCAAATTATTGGACATAAATTTAAAGATAGCTCCTTGTATCTCTTGACTGAAAAATATATAGGCAACATTATTTTACTTGATGGAAATTTTAAAGAATTAACAGAAAGTGAAGTTTATCACCCTACACAAATAGTACTTTCTAATTAATATACAAATGCGAATAATTTCTGGATCTCATAAAGGAAGAAGACTAACAGCCCCACGCAATTTACCTGTGCGCCCCACAACAGATTTTGCAAAAGAAGGGCTTTTTAATATACTGCATCATAGACTTGATATGCACGAGTCAACGGTGCTAGATCTATTTAGCGGAACCGGTAATATTGCTTACGAGTGTGCATCTAGAGGTGCAGAAAAAGTAACGGCAGTAGACGGACATCACGGTTGTGTAAAGTTTATTTCTGAAACATCAGAGGAATTAGAATTTCCTATCACAGCAATAAAGGCGGATGTTTTTAAATATTTAAATAGCACAAAAGAACAATTTTCATTCATATTTGCAGACCCTCCGTATAGCTTTGAGATTGAGGAATTAAGTAAAATTGTAGTTAAAGTTTTTGAAAATAATTTGTTAGAAGACGAGGGTTTTCTTATAATTGAACACACAAAACACACAGATTTATCATCTGTCCCTCATTTTGAGGAAAGTAGAAGATATGGTGGTTCAGTGTTTAGTTTTTTTCCTAAATAGAAAATATGTCAGTATCCCCAAAGATTATAAAACTAGGTTTTGTTGAGCTTGAGCTACATCCTGACTATTTAATTTCTACCATTAATGAAGGTGTTGTTTTTGAAAAAGAACACCTAGTGATTTTCTATAACTTATTTGAAGAGTATTATCCAAATCAGAAATTTGGATACATATCAAATAGAAAATTTGATTATAGTGTGAATCCTACCTGCTATCTAGAATCTGAAAGATTTCCAAACTTATTAGGAATAGCCATGTGGTGTCACTCAGAATCCAGTTATAAAACAACTCAATTTGAAAAAACCTTTTATGACCGTCCTTTTTCAGCCTTTTACTCTTTAGAAGATTGTAAGAACTGGATAAAGGGTATCATCTTAAAATAGATAGACACAAGCGCATAGTGCTATACAACAAGAAGCCTTAAAGAATTCTTAAATTTAGCACATGACCCTACTCACCTTAAAAGAATGTGAGTGCTTTACAAAAAATCTATTTAAAAAAAAGCAGACCTATAAGCCGAGTTCTGTATCCACCAAAGTGGACCCTTATCATTTATCTAGGCAATCAATTACTCAATTGCTCCATCTGCCTACCCTCCAGCATCGGGCGGGAACCCTTAAAAACTGGTTTACGTGACATTTCACCGCATAGAGTTTACCTGGTTTCACTACAGCATTACCTGTACATTCTTTCTGTTGCACTGGTCCTTCTCTCTTTCGCCGAGGCTCTGGAGAACGACGGCCGTTAGCCATTATGCGTCCCTATGGTGCTCGGACTTTCCTCCTCGATATAAATCGCGGCGATAAGGCGGTCTGCGTGGCAAAGGTAAATTATTGAAGTGATTAAACTTTTTCCATTCGCTAAAAGATTTACTTTTTTCGGCCATTTTTAATCTTTTTTTTATTCCGTAGCAATGCTATGCAACTTAAACAAGCCATCAACTGATAAAAAAACTTCTAGTTTTGGCTAAAAAACCAAGAAGTTAAATTACTTCAATGTTAATAAAAATGATAAAAATGGCTGTCCTATTTTTATATTACTTCAAGCACATGGTTATCTTTGTTTTTCTATGGAACCATTTATTGTCTCGGCACGTAAATACAGACCTACTACTTTTAAACAAGTGGTGGGACAACAAGCTATTACAAGTACGCTTGAGAATGCTATTGAGAATGATCACTTAGCACAGGCATTACTCTTTACAGGTCCTAGAGGGGTGGGTAAAACAAGTTGTGCGCGTATTCTTGCTAAGAAGATTAATAGTGACGGTACAGAAAAAGTAAATGAAGACTTTGCCTTCAATGTTTTTGAGCTTGATGCCGCCTCTAACAACTCTGTAGATGACATTCGCAACTTAACAGACCAAGTAAGGATTCCTCCGCAAACAGGGAAGTATAAAGTATATATTATTGATGAAGTGCATATGTTATCTTCAGCAGCCTTTAATGCATTTTTAAAAACGCTAGAAGAGCCGCCTAAACATGCCATCTTTATCCTTGCAACAACTGAAAAGCACAAAATAATTCCTACCATATTATCAAGATGTCAGATTTTTGATTTTAGAAGAATAACGGTTCAAGATATTAAAAGTCATCTCAAAGAAGTTGCCAAGGCAGAAAACGTAGAGGCAGAAGATGACGCTTTGCATATTATCGCTCAAAAAGCAGATGGAGCGTTGCGAGATGCTCTTTCTATTTTTGACCGAGTGGTTAGTTTCAGTGGTAAAAACCTTACAAGAGAAGCCGTTACACAAAATCTAAATGTATTAGATTACACCTATTATTTTAAGATTACTTCATTACTTCTTGAGAATAATATTCCCCAAGCACTTGTTGATTATAACGATATTTTATCAAAAGGTTTTGACGGGCACCATTTCATCATGGGTCTTGCCTCTCACTTTAGAGATTTATTGGTTTGTCAAAATCAAGAAACCATCGCCCTACTTGAAGTAGGCGAACAGGTGAAGAAAATGTATTTTGAACAATCTCAAAAAGCAGATAAAAGTTTTCTTATTGAAGGAATCGGTATGGCAAACGATTGCGATCTTAAATTTAAAACGAGTCGTAATCAGAGATTGTTGGTAGAACTTTGTTTGATGCAACTAGCCTCCATAACGGCTCACGAGGAAAAAAAAAATCCAGTAGCCAGCTAGGCGCAACCAAACGTTTTGTGCTACCCCCTTCCTATTTTCAAGGAAAAGCAGTGTCACCAGTAGAACGCTTAGACACAGGCCCAGTAAGCACTCTTACAAGTATCCCAAAACCCGATGAGACAGAAACGTTAGCATCAGTGCAACCTGTTGCAACAGTTAAGGACACTACTGCAAAACCTACTCCGGAAATATCAAAAAATCAACATGCTGAGGAACAAGAAACTTTAGAGATTAAAGCAAACAGTGTTGCTTCTTCTAAGATAGAAACTCCTGTTGTTGGAACTTCGACAATTTCCGAAGCAATTATAAAACCTGCCACGCGACCTGCTATAGATGTAGCCAGACCAGAACGAAAGATTTCTGGACTTTCGCTAAAAAGTATCCAGCTCAAGCAGAAAATGCAGCAGGAGTTGAGATCACAACAGCCTGATTCGCAAAATTTACCTACAGACCCTTTTAAAGAGGAAACACTTATTGCTGCTTGGAAAGAATATACAGCGCTCGTACAACAAGCTGGAAAACACATTCTTTTTTCACATTTATCAATGGGGGAACCCCGTATAGAAGGTGAACTCATACATCTTATTTTTCCGAATACTACGATTAAACTAGAAGTAGAACGAGAGCAAGGAGAATTGCTTGGCTTCATCAAGAAAAAACTTAACAACTACAACATTGATCTCTCAATCGAAGTAAATGAGCAGGTTGCAAAAAAATACGCTTACTCTACACGAGAGAAGTTTGAAAAATTGAATGAAAAAAATCCTTTGCTAGATAAATTAAGGCAGACGTTTGATTTAGAATTATAACTTAATAATCCCTCTACACCAATGGCAAACCAATTAAAAATGCTCGGACTCAAACTTCCCACTGACCCAAGATGGGTGAACATCGTTGAAAAAAATGTAGAGGAAATATTAACCGACCACGCTTATTGCGAACAGAAAGCAACTTCTACAGCTATATCTCTTATTGTTTCTTTTCCTGAATATACTGACTTGGTGCAAGAGATGGTCGCACTGGTAAAAGAGGAAATAAGTCATTTTAAAATGGTGCACGATAGAATCATAGCAAACGGCTGGGTTATGGGGCGAGATCGCAAAGATGAATACGTTATTGCTATACTTAAATTCTTCCCTAAAGGAGGAAGTCGAACCACACAACTCGTCCATAGATTATTATATGCCGCATTAATTGAAGCAAGAAGCTGTGAACGGTTTAGGCTCCTCAGTGAGGAACTTGAAGATAAAGACTTAGCAGAATTTTACCGTAATTTAATGGTGAGCGAAGCGAATCATTACACCATGTTTTTAGGCTTCGCAAGACAATACGGGGACCGAAAAGAGGTAGATCAAAAATGGCAAGACTTATTAGAGTTTGAAGCAGATGCTATGAAAAACCTCAGTAAAGGAGAGTCAATTCACGGCTAATTTGAAAGAATCAGCAGTTTATTTTCCTATATTGCACACAACGTTTATTATACCATTCTTGCTAATTCAAATAAAAATACATCATTGGATTTTACTAACCCACTAGTTTATGGAGCGCCTTGTTTTTTAGGGTTAATCTTACTTGAACTTACATATAGCAAAACACACAAAAACAAAGATCTCTATAAATGGAAAGATCTTCGTTCCAGCTTGACCTTTGGAGTTGGCTCTGCTGTTCTTGCCCCCTTGTTAAAGACCATTTCTGCCATTGTAATTTTCAACTTTGTGTATGAGATATTCAATCCTGAAGTAGAGGGAGTTCGCACTAATATAATGGGCTGGGCATCTTTTGGGTATGCTTGGTATGTTTGGATTATTTGCCAGCTATTAGACGATTTCAGCTATTACTGGTTTCATAGACAGAATCATATGGTTCGCTTCTTTTGGGCTGCGCACATTGTACATCATTCCTCGGATAATTTTAATCTAGGAACTGCGGTTAGAAACGGTTGGTTTACCATTTTATACAAACCCTTTTTCTATATGTGGATTTGTGCTATTGGGTTTCCGCCAGAAATGCTCGTTGTATGTCTCGGAATTGAAGCTTTATGGCAGTTTCAACTGCACACCAAATACATGCCGAAACTCGGTATTATTGAAAAGATTTTTAATACGCATACCATGCATCAAGTGCATCACGCAAAAAATCTTGAGTATATGGATAAGAACCACGGAGGGTTTTTAAATATTTTTGATAAAGTATTTGGAACTTGGAAAGAACTAGATGAAACTATTGATATTGAATTTGGTGTATCCCATCCGCCTAACTCCTATAAGATCTGGACTATTCTTACACATGAGTATAAAGATATTTGGCTGGACACAAAGAAGTCTAAAAACTGGCGACATAAATTCATGTATACCTTTGGACCTCCGGGATGGAGTCACGATGGAAGCACGCTTACCATTAAACAAACAAGACGAAAACTGAAAGCCCAAAGTAGTGTTACACTATAGTGCGCTTTGCTATTGCCTCATTATAAAGACTCTTGATTATCCCATCTGCCAGACCAATTTTTGGTACATAAATATTCTTCGCCTTCGACCACTTCATAGCAGAAAGATAAATACGAGTCGCAGGTACAATCACATCTGCCCTATCTGGATTCATCTGTAATTCAAAGATGCGTTCGTGATAAGTTAAATCTCTTATTCTGTCATAAAAATTAGCTAAGAAGAAATAACTTAAAGGCTTACCTACTTTCTTTTCGCTAAATCGGTAAATGGAGTTAATATTTCCGCCGCTACCTATTAAATCAACCTTGCTGTATTCTTTTGTACTTGCAGTCACCCATTCTTTTACCTCATCCCAAATGGTATCTCTAATCATATCGTTAATAATACGAACCGTCCCTAATTGAAAAGATTTTGAGATAATACTTTTGCCGTTTGAGAAGACCGTAAACTCTGTACTTCCGCCACCAACATCCACATACAAGAATGTTTTGTTGTCTGAGATAAGGTGTTTTAAATCTGTAGAGGCAATGATAGACGCTTCATCATTTCCGTCTATAATCTGTATGTCTACACCTGTATCAATTTTTAACTTTTTAGCAACTTCACTTCCATTTGAGGCTTCTCGCATCGCAGACGTAGCACAGGCCCGATAGTTGACCACTTTGTGTGTTTTCATAATTAGTGAAAACGCGGTCATCGCATCTTTCATTCTGTCATAGTTAATGTCGCTTATCTTCCCTTCCAGAAAAACATCTGCTCCTAGTCTAATAGGCACCCTAACCAGTGACGTTTTTTTAAACTGAGTCGCAAAGCCTTCCTTCTCAATCACAGTAGCAATTAGAAGACGTATGGCATTTGAGCCAATATCTATGGCTGCATATTTTTCTATTTTTAACAAGCTAGGCATTTAGTTTTTCTTTGTAGAAATCGTATAAATCAAATTGCGAGCGTACTTTTTTATTATTGTTAGTACGATAAGAGTTATTTATTTTTCCTGAAATTTTCCGTGCTTTTACATTATCGCTCCAGCAAATATTAAAGGTGTCGGATACTTCTTTTTTAATCTCCTCATCATAGATAGGGCAAGAAATCTCTACGCGATGATCTAGGTTTCTACCCATAAAGTCTGCAGAAGAAATGTAAATTTTCTGGTCTCCATTATTTTCAAAAATGAACAATCTAGGATGTTCTAAAAATTTATCAACGATACTGATCACTTCGATATTTTCGCTCATTCCTTTCATACCAGGAATCAAGCAACAAATCCCTCTTACAATAAGTTTAATCTTAACTCCAGCTCTACTTGCGCCATAAAGCTTATCAATCATTTTAAGATCTGAGAGACTATTTAATTTCAACTTGATACCACTTTTACGACCGTTTATATTGTTCATTACCTCATCATCAATAAGCTGGTAAATAGCATCTCTCGTGTAATGTGGAGAAACGATAAGGTGACTATAATTCTTAATCTTATAATTCACCTGAAAGAAATCAAACACACGACTTATCTCTTTACAGATTTTTTGATTTGCCGTAAACAAGGTGTAATCCGTATACACTTTTGCGGTAGACTCATTAAAATTACCTGTACTCACAAACGCAAACCTCTTTAGTTTTCCAGATGCGTCTAGTCTTTCAATCAAGCAGGCTTTACAATGCACCTTTAATCCTGCAACACCAAAAATAAGGTGCACGCCTTCACTCTGCATTTGCTCTGCATATCTTATGTTTGCCGCCTCGTCAAAACGAGCTTGCAACTCAATCTGCACTGTAACCTCTTTGCCGTTTTTTGCTGCATTTATAAGCGAACTTGCAATGTGTGATATTTGAGCAAGGCGATAAATAGTAATCTTGATAGTACGCACATTAGGGTCTAACGCAGCCTGTCGCAATAATTTTACGACATAAGCGTAGGTTTGATAAGGTGCGTGGAGTAAGTAATCTTTCTCAGCAATAGCTGCAAAAAGGCCGCTCTGTAAATTAAGTCCTTTGATAGGCAAGGGCGTTATTTTATTATACTGCAAATCTTCGCGACCCAAACTAGGGAATTTCATATAATCACGACGATTATGATAGCGACCTCCAGGAATCACACTATCTGTATTATCCACGCCCATTTTGTTCATTAGATAATCAAGCGTTTCCTTGTCTATGTTTTTGTCATATACAAAACGTACCGGATCACCTGCACTCCTATTCTTAACACTCTTAGAAATTTTATCTATAAAACTCCTACTTAAATCACTATCAATATCGAGCTCAGCATCACGAGTGATCTTTATCATGTGCGCCGAAATTTTATCATATTTAAATATGTTAAAAATGTTGTGTAGATTGTAGCGAATTAAATCATCCAGCAGAATTATGTATTGTTTGTCGCCGTCTTTTGGGAGCACAACAAAGCGATCAATGGACCTAGGAATTTCTATAAGAGCATAGTTTTTTTCCGTCTCAAAAGTATCATCATCGTTAGACATCACCATTTTTATGGCGAGATATGCCGCACTATCTTTTAATGCAGGAAATTTCTCAAGTTCCCCAATCATTATGGTCATTAATGCAGGACTTACCTTATTGACAAAGTATTCGGTAATAAATGTAGTTTGCGACTTCGTTACTTCTTTCTCAGTAATGATAAAAATATTCTCTTTCTGAAGTTCTGTTTTAATGGCGCTAAGAATACTTAGGCTTGTCTTCTGTTGCTCAATAACTGTCTCGGTTATTTTTTCTAGTAGTTCTTTTGCACTAAAGCCTCCTAAGTAGCTTCGACCTCCTTTACCTGCTTCTGCAATACGCTTTATGGTGGCATAACGCACCTTAAAAAACTCATCTAGGTTATTGGAGAAAATCCCTAAAAATCGTAATCGCTCAATGAGCGGTGTTGTTTTATCATCTGCTTCCTGCAATACACGCGCATTAAACTGAAGCCAGCTTAACTCTCTATTAGTATAAACATTCTCAGTTATTTCTTGGGATTTCTTTGATGTCATAGGGTTTGTTTACTACACATTATTTTAAATCTCTCGGAAAAACACGGTGTATCGTTTTTCCCTTTGTTACATCTTGCCACGCTTCTACATTAAACTCGATCGCGACAAAACCACAGGTAGGCATATTATCCATGTACTCGCTCCCTAGCATGTTTGCAATAGCCGTAAACGCATGATTATGCCCCACAATCATTACGCAATTATTACTATTATTAAGATCTTTAATGACGCGCATTACTTGTTGACCACTAAAGTCATATAAGTCATTATTGGTTTTAAAATTTTGAGCTTCCATACTCCAAGCATCCTTATAATACGTTGCTGTAGATAAAGCACGCACGGCTTCGCTACTGATAATCAACTCTGGTGCAGGAAAATTATCTGCTACATATGCAGAAACCAAAACACCATCTTTTTCTCCTCTTCCTTTTAATGGTCTCTGATGGTCTGTTACATCCTGCTTCCACGACGATTTTGCATGCCGCGACATATATAATGTTTTCATTGTTGCTTTTTTAATTAAATAATGATTAGTATGACCGGCTATGGTTGTAATCTTGATATTTCCCATTCGCCATTAAGCAATGCGTATTGAATCCTGTCGTGTAATCTACTTTGGCGTCCTTGCCAAAACTCAAACTCCAAGGGCTTAATTAAATACCCTCCCCATTCTTTTGGCTTAGGCATTTCTAGTCCTTTATACTGCTTCTCGAGCGCAGCTAATCTTTCTTCTATTATATCTCTAGAATCAATCTTCTCACTTTGATCACTCACTACCGCTCCTAGTTGGCTTTTACGTGGTCGTTGCGCAAAATAGGCTTTAGATTTTTCTTCGGAAATTTTAGTAGCATTCCCTTTTATGATTATTTGACGTTCTAGTCCTTCCCAAAAAAATGAGATACAGACCTTATCATTTACTGCAATGGCTTTTCCTTTTTCGCTTCCGTAGTTGGTATAAAAAATGAAACCTTCATCTGTCACCTCTTTCAACAACACCACTCGACCTCTAGGCATTCCAGAAGCGTCTGCTGTACTTAATGTCATCGCATTTGCTTCATCCACAGCATCGCTGTCTTCAGCTACAGAAAACCACTGCTCAAACTGCACAAAAGGATTCTCTGAAACCAGCGCATCTTTGAGTTCGCCTTTTTCATATGATTTACGATATGCCTGTAAGTCTTTTGCCATGTACAATGTGTTTATGTAAAGTTACAAAGAATGCCCCGCATCGCGTACCCGACTCCATTAAATTTGGGTTAATTTTCATGTAATTAACTCGGGCGTAAGACTGTTACACTGAAAGAAATAAGATGTAAGACATATGCCGTCTTTTTTAGTCGAAGTGAATTCTAAAAAAAGTAACATCATCTAAAATTTATTTAAAAATGAAATAGCAGGATGGTTGTCGTAGTAAAATGTCCAATTCAATCTCAACTCGTATGCGTTTAGAGATATTTCATTTTAAAAAGAAATCTCCAGCCCGTCTTTCCCTAAAGTCACGTTTTCAAAAAGCTCTTGCGCTTCGGTTTTAAACATCTCATGGTCGCCATATCTCCCTGAATAATGACCTACGATAAGCCCCCCCACTTCTGCTTCTTTAGCGATTGCTGCCGCTTCTTTTGCAGTACTATGCTTGGTTCTAACTGCAACCTCTTTATGAGACTCTAGAAAAGTGGCTTCATGATACAGCATAGTCGCTCCTTTGATGATAGGAATCACAGATGGATGATACATAGTATCGCTACAAAACGCATATGATTTTGGCGCTTCAGACTCTTGTGTAACTAGTGCGTTTTTTATGAGTACACCATTCGCACCCATTACATCTCCGCCTTGTTTAATTTTATTAAAATAACTTTTATCAATCTGATGCTCTCGACAAGCCTGAATATTTAAAGAGCGCTCCGTGACTTTTTCTTTTATTAAGAATCCGTTGGTATACACCCGATGATTTAATGGGATGGTTCTAACAGAGACAGCATCGTCTTCAAAGATTATCTCAGATTCTGAGTTATCTAATTCGTGGAAATAAAGACCATAATTGGTCCAAGACTTCCCAAGCTTTAATTGCAGGGTAATGGCCTCTTTTATCCCTTTAGGCCCATAAATATGGAGGTCTGCTTCTCTACCTAACAACCTAAATGTAGAAACTAAACCTACCAATCCAAAAAAGTGATCTCCATGTAAATGCGAAATAAAAATATGCTTGATTCTTGCAAATTTTATTTTATACCTGCGCAGTTGCACCTGTGTCCCTTCGCCGCAATCTATCAAAAACAAATGCCCACTCACTTCCAACAATTGAGACGTAGGATGCGCATCCCATCTGGGAGTAGCAGAATGACAACCTAGGATAGTGAGTTTCATTTTTTAGTAATATATAATTAACAATCGTTGGCGGTTCTATTGATATTAAATAAATCAAGCATACTAATCTAACGCAGCTAAGTGATTAATAAATCTTCGGCTGAAGCAAAAAACAATAAATTGTTCCGAAGCTAAAACCCTAAGTCGCGCTCAATCTCTTCCATTTCAATGATGTCTTCTGCTTCTTGTAATGTGGGCACTACAAAAAGTTCTTCAGGAATATCATCAGGATTTACCGTATTTGTAACTATCACAAAAGATTGTTTTGTAGCTCTGTGTTGCGTGTTTACTTTCATAAACATAATTAACTGCTCTAGGATAAGCGCGTCATAGTCAAGTAAGTTTAACACCACATTTTGGCCTTTAAATTTTGCGGGGATTTGATAGTCTAAAAACGACACAAAACCATTGATGTCCTTATACTCATCTGCTAGGATAACATAATTATCTTTATTTTCAATCTTCATAATTTACATTTTTTTTATTGTAAACCTTCACCTCTATTTATTTTTGCAGCTAGCAAATAAATAACAGCCATACGCACTGCTACTCCGTTTTGCACTTGATCAAGTATAATTGCTTGCTTACTATCTGCAACATCGCTTGTAATCTCTACTCCCCTGTTGATGGGTCCTGGGTGCATTAATACAATCTCTTTATCGAGGCTGTTTAATAGTTGCTTATTCACACCATATTGCTGTATATATTCCCGAGTAGATGGAAAATAACTTACATCCATTCGTTCATTCTGTACGCGTAACATATTTGCTACGTCGCACCAGTTAAGTGCCTTGACTAAAGAAGGCTCATAGCTGACACCGAGCGATTCAATATGCTTCGGCATTAAAGTTTTTGGTCCGCAGACTTTTACTTCTGCTCCTAGCTTTTTAAGTGCAAAAATATTACTCAAGGCAACTCTAGAGTGCAAAATATCTCCTACGATTACCACCTTCTTTCCTGCAACATCACCAAGTCGCTCTCTTATAGAATACGTATCTAATAATGCCTGAGTGGGATGTTCATGCGCCCCATCACCTGCATTGATAATTTTTGCATCTACGTGCTTAGATAAAAAGACACCCGCTCCCGGATTTGGGTGGCGCATTATCACCATATCAACTTTCATAGATAGAATGTTGTTTACGGTATCAATAAGGGTTTCTCCTTTTTGTAGGGATGACGAAGACGCAGAAAAATTAATTACATCTGCAGAAAGTCTTTTTTCTGCTAGTTCAAATGAAAGTCTTGTGCGGGTACTATTTTCAAAAAACAAATTTGCTATAGTAATATCACGTAAAGAGGGTACTTTTTTAATGGGTCTATTAATCACTTCTTTAAAATGATCTGCCGTCTCAAAAATGAGTTGGATATCATCTTCAGTGATGTATTTTATTCCTAATAAATGGTCTGCGCTTAATTCCATCGTATCAATCTTGCTACTCTTTTATCTTAACCTAAAATCTTTTATCCTTTTTTAAAACTTCCAACATAATACCTTTTAGCAAAAGGACATGGGGTTGTTCTTTGCATCTACTTTTCATTTAAAACCTCCAAATCCACACTATAAACTATGAATTTAAAACTCCTATTCTCTTACTAAGTATACTGCATCCTCACCATCGTTTTCTTTCCAACATACCTTTACTTTCTCACCTCCTATAGCATCTACTTGTCTACCTCTGTAATCTGGTTGTATAGGTAAATGCCTGCTAAAGCGTCTATCTATTAACGTAAGCAACTCAATCTCTAGTGGTCTACCAAAGTCCTGTATTGCCGTTAACGCACTTCTTATGCTTCTCCCTGTATACAAAACATCATCGATGAATACCACCTTCTTATCCTCTACAATAAAGTTAAGCATAGTTTTGTTTGCCTCTAAGGGCTTTTCACTTCGTCTAAAGTCATCTCGATAAAAAGTAATATCAAGATAGCCAAGTTGGATTCCTTTAATTTTATATTCATTCTGCAACATCGCTTTTAAACGTTCTGCAAGAAAAATACCTCGTGGCTGGATGCCTACAAGTACCGTATCTTTAAATGTATCGTGATTTTCAATTAATTGACAAGCCAGTCGTTGAAGTGCGATTTGTACTTCGGTTGCGTTGAGTAACACTTTTTGGCTCATAGAAGTTTCTGATTTGTAATCAGGATACAAATTTAAAGGTTTTTAACGAAAAAAGCCATTTCTAAGAACTTTTGTTGAATATAGAGATGTTATGTGAAAGAATAGAAGTATTGACTCAAGTCAATATTGCAGATCAAAAAAACGCATAAAAAAAACCCTTTCTCAAAAGAAAAAGGGTTCTTAGTATTTATTTTATTGTGATTATTTCTTAATCAATTTCTGCACTAGGTCTCCTGCATTCGTTTTAACAGTCACTATGTACAACCCTCTTGAAAGAGAAGAAACATTAATTGTATTGTTTGAAACACTAACTTCTTGTGTCTTACCTAATACATCTGTTACTGTAATGCTTTCTATTTGAATTTCACTAGAAACAGAAATTTCAACAATATCAGTCGCTGGATTTGGATACATTAAAACAATGCTTGCATCTAAGGTGTCTGTGCCTAAAAGATCACAATCTACACCAAAATACAAATTACCAAACAATTCACCACTTCCTAGATCTCCTTCAAGCTCTATTTTAGTAATACCCTCATCAGCTATAAACCCAACAAAAGTTTGTTGGTTAGTAGGCGTAGTGGCATCAAATGTATCAATTAACACATCTCCAGCTCCATAAATTCTAATGATCGTTAAAGGCTCATTGTTCTCCCAAATTTCGCCAGCAACAGCATAAACAGGCTCTGTAAAAGTAATGATTGTAAATTCTGCAAAAGAAGCAGCGCCAACTAGTGGATCTGTATTCCCAATGGCACCAGCCGGGATATAAATAATATCTGTAGAATTT